>WTHV01000037.1 GCA_011525265.1 Alphaproteobacteria bacterium
GGGCAAGGGTGCGTCTGGTGCGGCGGTTCAAAATATGAATATCGCGCTCGGCTTTGATGCGACACGTGGCTTGTCTGTCTGAGAAGTCAATGACACAGCCAACCCTGACGCCAAACCCTATCCTGCCGCTTACGGAGGCAGAGCGCGCGAATGATTACCCGTATGACGCACCACAGCACAGCTATCTGATTAAACAGGGCAGAACGCATATGGTTGAGGGGTTTTCGGCAGAGGCGCTTGATGGGCGTGTGGCGGTTTTATCTGTTGGCTCAAACCGTGCACCGCAACAGCTTTTGCGGAAATTTGGCGGTGATGCCATTTTGCCTGTAACACGCGCCGTGCTTCATGATTGTGATATTATCCATAGTGCGTGTTTTTCCTATTACGGCGCGGTGCCTTGTTCTGCTGTGGCTTCTGAAGGCAGTGCGATTTGCCTGAATGCGGTATGGCTGACGCCAGATGAGTTGCAAATCATGCATGATACAGAAGCGGTTGGTATTGCCTATGATTTTTGTCGCTGGCATGAGGGTATTGTTGAGATAAAAGATGCCCCGCAACCAGAGCATATTTATGGCTATGCCACGCGCCTTGGCTTTTTGGCTGATGATAAAGCACAGCCATTTGCCCTATCGTCTTTGCCAGCAGAGGCGCGCCGCTATCGTGCACTCTCACAATATGAGGCGCGAAAAAAGCTTATTACGCTTTTGCCAACAGAGTTACAATGTGAAACCCACCAAGACTTTATCACAAAGCTTGTCTCGGATAAGGCCTTTCGCCTTGATGTAAATGAGAGGCTGTCTTGCCTAGCTCATCCCATCAAAAAGGGGCCATGGGATATTATTCCTGCCACACCAAAAGATGCAGATAGCTTTCTATAACAATAGCTCAGCGCCCAAGGCGGCGGTCATGAATAGGCCAGCATCACGATTTGACTTGAACAAAAGCAACGCCATTTTGGGGTCAGTTTCATCGATTAAACTGGTCTGACGATAAAGATGGAGCCCCATCAAAATCGGCCCCATTGTCCAAATGCCCCAATGGGTGAAATGCAAATATAGCCCTGTGGTCATCAACAAAAGCGCAAGGGCATAGATACGCTTTATCGCAAAGGCTATTTTGCCAGAAAGCGCAAGGGCAGATGATTTGACGCCCATAATGGCATCATCTTTCATATCTTGAATGGCATAGATGGTATCAAAACCGATAACCCAAAAGACCGTGCCAGCATAAAGAATGATTATGGCAAGGTCAGGCCAATGCCCTGTTGCGGCAACAAACCCTAGAAATATGCCCCAGCTAAAGGTCAGGCCAAGCATTGCCTGTGGCCAATAGGTAAATCGCTTAAATAAGGGGTAGGTTGCAATAAGCGGCAAAGAGGCAAGTCCCATAAGCCATGCCATCATTGGCAATTGCACTAAGACGCCTAGACCAATTGCGCTTAAACAAAACAGGATAAAGACGGCTTTCGCTTGTGATATCTCGCCAGAGGCAAGAGGGCGCAAAGCTGTGCGTGCTACTTTTTTATCAATATCACGATCCCACAAATCATTAATAATGCACCCTGCCGCACGCATCACAATCGCGCCGATTAAAAACAGCACCATCAACCAGATAGCTTGGCTTGCCTCATTAGTGGCTATCAGCAAGCTCCACCACCCTGGCAATAATAACAGCCACCAGCCAATGGGACGGTCGAGGCGCATCAATGAAATGGCGCCATGCCAATTTTTGGGCATTTTGCCCCATAATCCTGTCAAACGAATGTCAGAGGCATGAGCGTTGTCAGCTGATGGCATGAGCGGCAGTACCTTATCTCTTTTGAAGCATGAAATAACTTAACCTGCTTGCAAAGGGCTTGCAATTAATTCTGTCCTTGACTACCTAACAGATATGGTGACACGGCACTCTCAAATCAGGCTCTATATTGACGCCCCGCTTCATGAAGGGGCGGTGGTCGCGTTAGGTCGTGATCATGCCCATTATTTGCATGTTGTGATGCGGAAGTCTGAAGGGACGCAATTGGCTATTTTTAATGGGCGTGATGGGTGTTTCTTGGCTGAAATTACACAGCTAACCCGCAAATCTGGCGAGGTGATTTGCCAGTCTTTGCAAGAGGCGCAATGGTATGGCCCTGATTTATGGTTGCTATTTGCCCCTGTTAAAAAAGCACGGCTTGATTTTATGGCACAAAAAGCAACAGAGCTTGGTGCCTCAGTTATTTGGCCAGTGCGCACAGATTATTGTCAAATCAAAGCCATAAAAGATGAACGCTTGACCGCCAATGCTATTGAAGCAGCAGAACAAACAGAGCGCCTTGATCTGCCTGAAATCAGAGCATTTAGTGATTTAGACACGCTTTTGGATGACTGGCCAGAAGATAGAGCCCTCCTATTTTGTGATGAGCGCATTTCCGGTGATCACAATTATGATGCGGCTCGTATTCTACCTCGAATAATAGAAAAAAAAGCGGCCATCCTTATTGGGCCAGAAGGGGGGTTTTCAATGGCAGAAAAAGCAAAGATTGATGCGGTGAAAAATGTGTATAGCCTATCGCTTGGCCCACGTATTCTGCGTGCTGATACAGCGGCATTATCTGCTTTGAGCTTGTATCAAGCCCTTTGTGGTGACTGGTCAAAATGATCATCACCGCACCGAAACATCCCTTATTGTCAGCCCCTTATTTCTAGTGAATGCGCTAGAGCAGGACCTTAATTATGACTTCAGAAATGCTTCAAATGACATCGCCGCTTACCAAAGATGATTTTATCTCATGGTTGGCCTCAAAGGCGAAGCCCAAATCAGCGTGGCGCATTGGCACAGAACATGAAAAATTTCTCTTCCATAAAGGCAGCTTTAAGCCTGTGGCTTATGAGGGGGCGCAAGGTATTGGCCAATTGCTGCAAAACCTTGTCACAAAGCAAGGCTGGGAGCCTGTATTTGAAAATGACAAGGTGATTGCCTTGAAAGATTCAGATGGCGGCTCCATTACATTAGAGCCGGGCGGGCAGTTTGAATTATCAGGCGCACCGCTTGAAACATTGCATGAGACCTGCCGCGAGACAGGCCGTCATTTGACCACTATGAAAGAAGCAACCTCTGAGCTTGATATTTGTATGCTTGGCCTTGGTTTTCAGCCGAAATGGACAAGAGATGATATCTCATTCATGCCAAAGGGGCGTTATAAGGTGATGAGTGCCTATATGCCAACGGTAGGCACTTTGGGGCTTGATATGATGTTGCGCTCTTGCACGGTGCAGGTGAATTTGGATTATGCCGATGAAGAGGATATGAGACGCAAATTCCGCACCTCGCTAGCTCTGCAACCAATCGCAACAGCCTTATTTGCCAATTCTCCTTTTAAAGACGGCACCCCTTCAGGCCTGCTCTCAACCAGAGCGCACGCATGGACTGATACGGATAATGCCCGTTGCGGTGTGCCATCTGTGGTGTTTGATCCACAGTTTGGCTATGAGCAATGGATTGATTATATCCTTGATGTGCCCATGTATTTTCTGCATCGCGGTGATGATTATCTTGATGTAACAGGCAAATCATTCCGTCACTTTATGGATGGTCAGCTAGCAGGTTTTGAAGGTCAATTGCCTATGATGGCTGATTTTGAAGATCATATCACAACCGCATTTCCTGAGGTGCGCTTAAAGGGCTATTTGGAAATGCGCGGTGCTGATAGTGGGCCATGGGCTACTATTTGTGCGCTTCCGGCCTTTTGGGTTGGCTTGCTTTATGATGAGACCGCTCTTGCCAAAGCAGAAGCGCTAGCCGCAGATATCACAGCTGATGATGTGCTTGCCGCGCGCCTTGATGTTGCCAAAAATGGCTTGCGCGCCAAGCTTGGTAATCATGATGTAGCAACGCTGGCAGGTCAGCTTGTTGCGATTGCAAAAGAGGGGCTTGCCGCGCGTGCCATTACCGATGGGCAAGGGCGCGATGAAAGCAAATTCCTTGCCCCGCTCGAAGAGGTGATTGCCACGCAAAAGACACCAGCAGATGTCATGCTTGAGCTTTATCATGGGGCCTGGGAAGGCAAGATTGAAAATGTCTTCCGCGACCGTCATTATTAAGAGCTGTCATAGGTAAAACTAGCCTATATAGATAAAAGCACATTATCAAAACTAAAAGAGAGAGTGATCATGGCTCCTAGCATGGCGTCACAAAGGCTTCATTTGCCAACCTTGTTGCTTGTCGTTTTTATTGACTTTGTGGGCATTGGCGCGTTGATTCCTATCTTGCCTTATACGGTGATTGATGAGCTTGGCTATTCTGAAACTGTGATGACGGCATTATTGGCCTGCTTCTCGCTTGCGATGTTTATTGGCAATCCTATTCTTGGCCGCTTATCTGACAAATTTGGGCGAAAGCCCATCCTGATGCTTTCCCTTGGCGTTGGCACAGTGGCGCATTTCACATTTGCTTTTTCAGAACATATTGCGATTTTATTTTTATCACGCATCATTGCTGGCCTTGCCGCTGGTAATATTGGTGTGATTCAGGCTTTGATCGCTGATAATACCTCAACCGAAGAGCGTGCAAAATATATGGGCTTTATGGGTGCCTCTATTGGGGCAGGCTTTGTGTTTGGCCCTGCTTTGGGCGGCCTGTTAAGCGGTGTGGGCGGCGGCCCGTTGCACCAAGCCCCCTTTGCGATTGCAGGCACATTTACCATTATCGCCTTTTTGCTATGTGCGCGCTTACCCTCTATGCCACCTATCCGTATTGCCGATAAAATAGCGGAAAAAGGTAACGCCTTCGGGCGCCTTGTGAGCCTTATGAAAGGGCCGATGGGGCTGTTTGCGCTATCATTTTTCTTGCTGAATTTATCTTTCTCTCAAGTTGAGGCTGCCTTTGTCTTATTGTTAAAGGATATGTTTGCCTATCGTGCGAGTGATACAGGCTGGCTGTTTACCTATGTTGGGATATGCATCATCATCGTTGAAGGCGGTTTGATTGGCGTGGCTGTGCGGCGCTTTGGCGAGATTGGCACGGTCATTGGCGGGGCAAGCCTTTTATCGGCTGGTCAATTGATGACAGCCTTTATGGCGGCCGGCATTATATTTGCCACGATTCTGCCGCTTGCGGCTGTGTTAATTTGCACAACAATGGTCTGTATTGGTTTTGCATTTACAAATCCAAGCCTGTCATCTGCGGCTTCAAAAGCAGCGCGTGCGGATGAGATGGGCGGGGCGCTTGGTCTTGTCCAAGGATTTGGCTCATTGGGTCAGGTCATCGGCCTTGCCGCCGCAGGACCTTTATATGCGGCCGGCGGCGGTCAGATGTCATTTGGTGTTGGCGGCGCTATAAGCTTGGCACTTCTTGTGACAATCTTTATCATCGCACAGATGCGCGTATCACAGCCCGCTTAGGCAGCTTGTGTGCCGCCAACCGTAATGCCGCCCATCTTTAAGGTTGGCTGACCAACGCCAACAGGTACAGATTGACCTGATTTACCACAGGTGCCAACCCCTCTATCAAGCTTGCTATCATTGCCAAGCATAGAGATTTTTGACATGGCATCTGGCCCATTGCCAATTAATGTCGCGCCTTTGACAGGGCTTGTAATTTTACCATCTTCAATCAAGTAAGCTTCAGACGCAGAAAACACAAATTTGCCAGAGGTAATATCAACCTGACCACCAGCAAAATTCGCGGCATAAAGGCCTGATTTTGTCGAGGCAATGATTTCTTCAGGCGTATAATTGCCTGATTCCATAAAGGTGTTTGTCATGCGTGGCATTGGCAGATGTGCATAGGATTGGCGGCGCCCATTGCCTGTGGCATCAACGCCCATAAGGCGCGCATTTTGCCTATCTTGCAAATAGCCTTTCAAAATTCCATCTTCGATTAGCACATTGCGGGCTGATTTGGTGCCCTCATCATCAATGGTGATAGAGCCGCGCCTATCTGAGAGGGTGCCATCATCAATGACGGTAACGCCCTTTGATGCGACTTGCTCACCAACACGGCCTGAGAAAATAGAGGTGCCCTTGCGGTTGAAATCGCCTTCTAGCCCATGGCCAACAGCTTCGTGTAGCATAACGCCAGGCCAGCCAGAGCCAAGGACAACTGGCATCTCGCCAGCAGGGGCCGCAATAGATTCAAGGCCAAGATTGGCAAGACGTAAAGCTTCTTCAATCTCAGCCTGCCAATAGGCTTCTTCCATGAATGAGCCAAGAAGTAGGCGGCCGCCAGAGCCGCTTGAGCCTGATTCCATCCGGCCATCTTTTTCGACAACGACAGAAATGTTCAAGCGCACAAGGGGTCTTATGTCAGCAACACGGTAACCGCCGGCACGAATAATTTGAACCGCTTGCCACGAGCTAGCAAGGCTGGCTGTTACTTGCTTTACACGGGAATCTTTGGCGCGGGCAACGGCGTCAATCTCTTGCAAAAGTGCAACCTTGTCTTCGAAAGGGGTCGCATCAAGCGGGTTTTCATCTGTGTAAAGCGGCTTATTTGCCAGCTGTTGCGGTGCCACAGACATTGCCCCTGAATAGCCACTTGTCACAGATTTCACTGTATCAGCCGCACGCATCAATGCTTGATGAGAGGCTTCGCCAGAATGCGCAAATGTATCTGCCTCACCCATAATGGCGCGCAAGCCGAATCCTGTTTCATGGTCATAGGTTGATGATTTCAATCTGCCATCATCAAAGACCAGCATCTCACTATGGCGTGATTCTAGGAATAAATCACCATCATCAACCCCCTCAAGAGCGCTATCTACTTGTGCAAGTGTCGAATCAAGTGACATTTGCGCGTCGCCATCAAAGAAGATTTTGTCAGTTTGGCTTAGATAATCCATGGTGTGGCTCATTTTCGTTGGTTAAAGTGATACCCTTTTAAAATAGCATCAAAATGGCTCAGGACAATAGGATGTGTTTTTTAACAG
The DNA here is from genome assembly GCA_011525265.1 of Alphaproteobacteria bacterium. Lineage (GTDB taxonomy): Bacteria > Pseudomonadota > Alphaproteobacteria > Puniceispirillales > Puniceispirillaceae > UBA685. Next base: position 6,908 of record WTHV01000037.1, read on the forward strand.
ATCTGCTGTGTTTCTGCCAGATAAAGGGCGCGTCTTATGATAGGTTTTTTTCATCTAAATTTGGCGATTTAGAGGCAAAACCATGAAAAACACCTCAAGATCAGTGATAAAATTTTTATCCCGATGGCAGGGTCTCAGACAGCTTGGGCAAGTTTGTTTGCCCCTTATGAGAAAAAAACCGCGACAGGCCGTCGCAGGGGGGGTTTTCATATAGAGAAAAAGGGGGTACAAAAAGGCGCATTTTAATAGGTCATAGGCTTGTATCGATGGTAATTATGCTGTGGGTATAAGTGGGATCGGACATAAGACTGAAATAATGGGGGAGACGTTATGACGCTGCCAAGCGGAAAGTCTATCTTTTATGTAGTGGCAAGCCTTGTTGGTTTGTTTGTATCGCAGAGTGCTTTTGCTGCCTTGCCAGAACCATGGCAAATCGGTTTGCAGCCTGCTGCGGGTTCTATTGCTGAAAAGGCGACCAGCTTACACAGCCTATTGCTTGTGATTATCACAGCAATCTCTGTGTTTGTTCTGGCCTTGTTGGTATATGTGTGTTTGCGTTTCCGCGAGAAAGCAAATCCTGTTGCCTCAAAGACGTCTCACAATGTGATTATCGAGGTGCTTTGGACAGTGGTTCCAGTGCTTATCCTTGTTGTTATCGCTGTGCCGTCTTTCCGTCTTTTATATTATTTAGACCAAACAAAAGATACAGATATGGTCATTAAGGTGACAGGGAACCAGTGGTACTGGAACTATGAATATCCTGATGAGCAAATTGGCTTTGATTCTTATATGATTGACGAAGAAGATTTGACAGAAGATCAAATCCGTTTGTTGTCAGTTGATAATGAGATGGTCGTACCAGCAGGTACACGTATCAAGCTGTTGATCACAGGCAATGATGTGATGCACTCATTCTTCGTGCCATCACTTGCGGTACAGACTTACTCTATCGCAGGTCGTATCAACGAAGCATGGATTGATGTTCCTGCTGAGCCAAAGACCTATTATGGTCAATGTAACCAGATTTGCGGCGTCAACCACGCCTATATGCCAATCGTGGT
>WTHV01000150.1 GCA_011525265.1 Alphaproteobacteria bacterium
CACATAACGTGCATTCACACCCGCCAAAAAAAGTAGGATATCTGGCCAAGCGGGAACGCTTCCTAGCCTATCGCATGTTGCTTCCGACATTTTTGATTGTTTTAAGCATTGTACTTTTGCCATTGCTTGCGAATTTTTGGATTAGTTTTAAATCAGTCGAGTTGGGCGATTTGCGCGAAGCACGCCCAATGTTCAATGAACAGCTGAAACCGCGTCCAAAGGCGGCTGATCAGGAAGTTGTTTTACGCTATCGCATTCGTAACTCTTCTAAAAAAGAGGCCTTAACAGAGCTTGTCTTTACCGATGTTTTGCCAGAGGGGCTTGAACTTGGGCAATTGCCTGAGATGTGCGAGATGACACAGAGCAACCTATCTTGTGTGATTGGCACGCTTGAAGGTGGTGAACGCTTGGAACTTAAAATTCCGGCCATTGCACAGCAGGTCTATATTGATAATGGCATTCGTGCCAGAAGCTCTAAACCTGAGGCGCGTTATGAGACAGTGAACGTCTTGACAAGTTTTAGCTTTACGCTTGAGAATTTCACCAAGATTTTTTCAGCAGATGAATTTTGGACCGTATTACGCGTGTCCTTTTACTATACAATTTTCGGCACGTTTGGCGCACTTATACTTGGCTTATTTGCGGCTCAAATCCTCAACACATCCTTTTTCGGCAGGCCCGTGCTTCGCGGGTTATTTCTCTTCCCTTATGTTGCCCCTGTGATTGCAGTGGCCTTTGCTTGGGTGTTGTTGTTGGATGCGGGGCCGGGCGGGACATTTAACGCGATGCTCCGCCAGCTAGGTGCGACAGACGCGCCGATTAATTTTCTTGGACAGAAATCGGTTGCCATACCCATCTTTGGGTTTACTTGGCATTTTCCCATGGCTTTGACCACAGTGATCGCCTTTGAAGCATGGCGGTATTTTCCCCTGTCATTTTTGTTTATTTTGGCACGTATGCAGTCAATTCCATCAGATATGTATGAAGCAGCTGAGATGGATGGTGCGACGCCATTTCAACAATTCTGGTTTTTGTCTCTGCCACAATTGGTTGGCATTTTAGCGGTGTTATTCTTACTGCGCTTCATTTGGACCTTTAACAAATTTGACGATATCTTTTTGCTCACAGGTGGCGCAGCAGGCACAAGAACCTTGACAGTTGATGTGTATGAGCAAGCCTTTGCCATCTCCAATCTTGGGGCGGGTGCGGCTGTGGCTGTTGTGGTGTTTGTGGTGCTGTTAAGCTTTGCCATTTTATTCTTTAAATTCTCACCTCAGGATGATGCCTAATGCGATTTGGGAATGTAAGCTTTCTAGCTGCCTTATTTGGCCTCATATGGGGCGGTGTTTGGATGATTTGCACAAGCCTGCTGATTATGCTTATCACAGGTGTTGTCATGGTACCTGCCATCGGCCAAGCGACTATTGCGGGCGCTGTTGTGGGCGTTTTGCTTGTCCTATTGCCCTCAAAGATGCGAGAGATACGCTCTTACATCGTCCTTAGCGGCATTGCGGCATTAGGCTTGTGCCTCATGACAGCATTTGCGCCTTTTTCGTTGCCGTTAAGTGAGGCATTTTTCACCCAATTCATTGCGTTATTTCTCTGGGCAGGGCTTGTTATATGGTCTCTAGCATTATGTTTTGCGACCTATGAGGCAGGCTCTGAGAAGCGTTATCGCATAGAGGTATTATTCATTCGCTTGCTCAAAGGCTTAGGCCTATTGCTATTCACCATCTTTGTGGCATTGCCTTTTTATGTGATGGTGATGACAAGCTTGAAAAGCCAGCAATCTTTGTTGAAAAATCCGCTTGATTTCTCAGTTGATCTCTCATCGGGTGTCGCTGTGTTATTCCGCTCTTATGTTGAGTTATTCGCGGATTATCATTTCGGCACATTCTTACTGAATTCTGCGATTGTCTCTGTTGTGACTGTGGTTGTGACATTGGCTTTTGCGATACCAGGGGCCTATGCTGTTGCACGGTTGCGTTTTCCAGGGCAGTTGTTTTTGTCTCGCTCTATTTTATTGATTTATATGGTGCCTGCCATTGTGCTTGTGATACCGCTTTACGCCATTTTCTCACAGCTAGGTTTGCGTGATTCCCTTGTTGGCTTGATGGTGGTTTATCCTGCCACAACCATTCCTGTCGCTTTATATATGTTGCAGGGCTATTTCAGAGGCTTGCCAGCAGAATTAGAAGAGGCAGGCCTCATGGACGGGCTGACAAGGTGGCAGGTGATTACAAAAATCACAATGCCATTGGCTTTGCCTGCGCTTGCGTCTGTCTCGTTATATGTCTTTATGATCGCATGGAATGAGTTCTTATTTGCGTTTATGTTCCTTGATGATTTCCAGATTTTCACACTGTCTAGGGGTGTTGTGTCATTGAATTCATCAGAGGTGCCACGCCAACATTTAATGGCAGGGTCTGTTGTGGCAACCGTGCCTGTTTTGGTGATTTTCTTGTGGTTTGAAAAATATCTTGTATCCGGCCTGACAGCCGGAAGTGTTAAGGGCTAGATTATGCTGAGTGAGTTAGACAAAAAAGCAAGAGATATCCTTGCCAAAAATGATCGCGGTGGATTTACCATTCCAACTGCGCGTCTTTATCCGTTTCAATGGAATTGGGATTCAGCCTTTATCGCCCTTGGTATTGCAACAATGGATAATCAGCGCGCATGGCAGGAATTAGAGATGCTTGTCGAAGGGCAGGCAGATGATGGGATGATACCGTCTATTATCTTCCGCAATGATGATGATGATTATTTCCCCGGCCATAAGGTTTGGCAGACCAAGAATGGTGCGATTAATGGCACAGGTATTTCACAGCCGCCTGTTCTTGCATCAGTTGTCGCCCAACTTGCTAAAGCGCATGGGCAAGAGGGTCTAAAACGTGCAAAAGCCCTATTTCCTGCGATGATGAAATGGCACAGATGGTGGCATGAATGCCGCACGCCAGAGGGGGCAGATGTGGTTTGCACTGTGCATCCGTGGGAGACAGGCAGAGATAATTGCCCTGATTGGAAAATTGGTCTGCGCAATATGCAAACAGACCCCAATCTTGAGCCCTATCAGCGCAAAGATATTGAGCACGCCAATCCAGAAGAGCGTCCAAGCCAAGAAGAATATGATAAATATATTTCCATCGTAAAATTTGGCCGTGAGATAGGCTGGGATCAAACATTATTGACCAATAAGGGGCCGTTTTTGATGGCTGATCCAGGGATTTTCTTCATCTTACTTCGCGCTGATAGGGATTTGCTAAGCCTTGCGCAAGAATTGGGATTTGAGGAAGAGGCACAGATTATTGCACAATGGATTAAAGGAGCGGAAATATCGGCCAATCAATTCTGGAATGAGGAATTTGGTGCCTTTTGTGCATGGGATGTACGCACGGGGGAATTCTCACATGGGTTTTCCAATGCGAGCGCTTTATGTTTTTACGCTGATGTCGGCACAGCAGAACAGCGTGAAAAGACCCTTTCTCATATGGAACGTATTGCAAGCCAGACAAAATTTGGCCAGTCAAGTTGGGACCCTGATGCGCCCTTATTTGAAAGTCAGCGTTATTGGTGTGGGCCATTATGGTGTCAGATGAATTACATGATAGCCAAAGGCCTTAAAGAACAAGGCGAAGATGTTTTGGCCGCTAAAATGCGTGATGATTTGAAGAATGTCATTGAATTATCTGGTTTTTACGAATGTTTTGACCCGCTAAGCGGGGCAGGGTGTATTGGTCATGATTTTTCATGGACCGCCGCTTTGTGGCTTGCATGGGCAAGCCCATCACTTAATCAGCAAACACCCGCATAAGGAGAGATGTTATGGGGGCAATTCGGCTCGAAAAAATTGAAAAATGGTTTGGTGATACACAAGTCATCAAAGGCATTGACCTTGAAATCCAAGATGGTGAGATGGTGGTTTTTGTCGGGCCATCTGGTTGTGGAAAATCAACTTTATTGCGCATGATTGCTGGTCTTGAAGAGACAAGCTATGGCGATATTTACCTTGATGGTGAGCGTGTCACAGACAAGCTGCCATCTGAGCGTGCCTTGTCTATGGTGTTTCAATCTTATGCGCTCTATCCCCATATGAATGTGGAAGATAATGTGGGCTTTGGTTTGAAAACAGCAGGCGTACCATCTGATGAGATTGCCGCAAAAGTCAAAGAAGCCTCTTCGATCCTAGAGCTTGAGGCTTATTTAAAGCGTCGTCCAAAAGAGCTGTCTGGTGGTCAAAGACAGCGTGTTGCCATTGGTCGTGCCATCGTAAGAGAGCCAAAGGGCTTTTTGTTTGATGAGCCGTTATCAAACCTTGATGCGGCGCTTCGTGTGCAAATGCGGTTTGAGATTGCCAAGCTTCATGAGCGCCTAAAGGCGACAATGATCTATGTTACGCATGATCAGGTTGAAGCTATGACTTTGGCTGATAAAATCGTCGTCTTAAGAGATGGGCTGATTGAGCAGGTTGGGACGCCCAAAGCCCTCTATGAGACACCGGAAAGCCAATTTGTGGCCGGCTTTATTGGCAGCCCGAAGATGAATTTTCTATCTGGCAAGCGTGATGATAAAGGCTTTGTGTTAAAAGGCCACGCAACGCTATCTTGCAAGCTAGCATCATCTGCCAAGCCGGTAACGTGTGGTGTGCACCCAGAACATATCACCATCACGGATAAAAAACCCGATGTCACAGGCGAGGTGGTGTTATATGAATATCTTGGTGCGGATTGCTTTGTTTATGTTGATTGCAAGCAAGCCGGTATCCTAACGGTGCGCATAAGCGATGAGGTGAGCTATCAAACAGGTCAGACTGTCGGCCTTTCATTTGATAAAAAACGCCTGCATTTCTTTGATAAACAAGGCAAAGCCTGTCGGTAAACTCGCAAAAATATATCGTGCAAAATATATCTTGCAAAATATATTTGGGCAGATGTGAAAAATCTCATTATATCCTGCACTATATTGGCGCTACGATAGCGCGATGATTAGTCATTTGTGAGGTAAAATGCGTAAGATTCTAACTGAAGATAATATTGCTGTGGCACTTCGTCCTAAAATCACAACCTATCAGTCTGAGATTTTGGATGAGGTAATGAGCGCTGTTGCGCAAAACCGCATTGTGGTGGTTGGGATGCGCTATAATAATTCTGTTCGCAAAGCCCGCAATAACTTAACCAAAGCAGGGGTGAACTTCGTCTATTTAGAATATGGTAGCTATCTGCAAGGCTGGTATAAGCGCCTTACGCTTAAAATGTGGACTGGTTTTTCAACGTTTCCCATGATTTTCATTGATCAGACGCTTATTGGCGGCAACGCAGAGCTTGAGGCATTGCTGAAAAAAGGGGAAATATAGCCTGATTTTACCTGTTATTCATGGTCTTTTGATCTGAAAAAGGGCACGAGGAATACAAGGCAGGCTATGAGAAAAAACACTGAGCCAAACATGGCCCAGAAGCTGCCAATGCTAGAAATACAAAAGCCAATGGCTGAGACAATAAATAATACCCAACCGATCAAATTAATCGTGCGATTTGTCATGGCGGAACATGCTACCCTGTAAGTTTCATCTTTATATGATAAAGGGTGCCTGTGTTTATGGCGTCTGACAAGCTTTGTTAAGGCGGCTCAAAAACCATTGCACAAGGGATACCAATCTTGCCATAATGGATAAGATTATTTCGATATAAGGGATAGATTTATGTTTTTACGCACGATGTTTACATTGGCACGTCAAATGTTTGTTGGTGCGCTATATCTTGTCTCTCTTAGCTGTATTCTTGTTGCTTATGCATTTCTTCAGAAATCAGACTATTGGAACGCCTTTCTGCTTGGTATAATTGTGCCTGTTATCGCCATTATATTGCATATTCTCATAGCCAAATATCTCAAAAAATATGATGTCAAATTTGATAAGGATTTTGAGGGTTTAAGAAAGCGTAATAATAGCATTAATCGCCTTATTCGGTGAGCAGAGCCCATTAGCATTATGCGTTTTTCTCTTAACACAATCTTTATATTTGGCGTAATGTTGCACGCACCTGCCTTTGGCGCTGACAAGATGATTTGCGCGTTTAAAGGTGTGGGAAGCAAAGAATTTGTGCGCACGTCAGATGGGACAGCCTTTATTGGTGATGATGACAAAATATTGACAGTGCTTGAAACAGAGCGGTTTTTGCAATTGCGCACTGCCGAAATTGACCCTGATTATGTCACAAACCCCTTTACCGTCTATTTGATTGACAAAGACACAAAGCGTATCCGCCAGATATCAGCAGCGATGCGTGCTGCCCCTATGATGGCAGATGGTGTTTGCACCTTTTCATCAGACTAACCTCTGCTAGAGGCAGTTGCGTGGTGTCCCTTTGATGAAATGGTCAATATGCCCAACCAGTTGATCCCATAAGGCTTGCATAGCCTCTTCAGATGCCCATGCCACATGAGGCGTCACAAGCAGGTTCGGGCGGTGCAGATTTTGCATGATGATATGGTCATCCATCGGCGGCTCAGCTGTTAACACATCTAAAGCTGCCCCGGCAATCAGCCCCTCATCAAGCGCATCTATCACATCAGCCTCATTTACAAGACCGCCGCGTGATACATTGATAATAAATGGTTTTTGTGTCATTTGACGAAACTCATCTCGGGCAAGATAATCTTTTGTCTCATCTGTTAAAGGGCAGTGCAGGGTGATGATATCGGCTTTTTGAAGAACCTCATCAAAAGCAATGTAGCCTTGTGGCGGGGTCTTATCGCCTTTGCGTCCTGCTTGCAGGATGGTCATGCCAAAGGCTTGTGCCAATTTTATAACCCCCCGCCCAATAGAGCCAGAGCCAATCACGCCAAGAACACTGTCTTTTAAATCACGCATCGGGTAGGTGAAATAACAAAATTGCCCAGAGGCTTGCCAATCACCTGCCTTTACAGACGCGTGATAGGCAGAAATCGAACGACGCAGATTTAAAATCATCGCAAGCGTATGTTCTGGCACGGTATCTTGGGCATAATCGCGGATATTTGAGACTGTGACGCCATGGTCATGACAGGCCGCAATATCAATCTTATCATAGCCCGTTGCCGATAGGGCAATCATCTTTAAATCAGGCAACGCTTCAAGATGCGCTCTTGTGATGGCGACCTTGTTTAATACCGCAATATCAGCCCCTTTTAGCCGCGCTACGACCTCATCAGGCGCGGTGCGCTCATAAGAGACCCATTCATGCGCCTGAACTGGCCGATGAAGCGTCACAGACGGCCCAATAGTGGCACTGTCAAGATGAACAATATGAAAAGGTGTGTTGCGCATAGTATGCCTCTTCTTAGTTAGCCGCGATATGAGTCTAGCCTATCAAATCCACGTGCGAAATGGAGGTAGGGGGTTAGGCCTGTCTTTTGGATAAGGCGCCCCTTATAGGTAGAGGGGGAGACAAGTGGCAAAGGTAAGTCATCTGATGGTATGCCTGTTGCGGCATCGGCAAGGATTTTGCCCATCACATGCGCCATTGCCACACCGCGCCCATTATAGCCAAGGCCTGCTATCACCCCATCATCAAGCTGCAGCAAATGCGGAAGGCGGTTATCTGTGATCGCAATCTGACCACCCCAGCGATAGGGCCACTGGCAATCGGCCAATTGCGGGAAGGTGCGCTTGGCATCTTGTTTTAGCCAGTCAAAGCCAGATAATTGCCCCGTGCCTTTGCGTATGCCGATTGAGCCATAGATAATGCGGTTATCAGCCTCTATTCGCGCATACATGATCATACGGCGTGAGTCAGAGATAGAATGACCATGTGGCAAGATGTGTTTCACAAGCGCCTCATCAAGTGGCTCTGTGGCAATCTGAATAGGCGATAGGGGAATAATACTGCGCGCCAACTGACTGGTAAAACTATCTGATTTGTTCCCAAATAGATGGCTATAGGCATTTGTAGCAAGCAAGATTTTT
>WTHV01000182.1 GCA_011525265.1 Alphaproteobacteria bacterium
CTTTATTGCAACGCGGTGATGAAATGCCGCCACCACCAGAAGACCCGATGAGTGCTGACCGTGTGCGCTGGGAGCATATTCAGCGCGTTTTTGAACAATGTGATCGCAATGTTTCAGAGACCGCACGACGCTTAAAAATGCATAGACGCACATTGCAACGTATCCTTGCCAAACACGCCCCCCATAATTAGGCCAAATTCAAATAGGTCTAAGAGCGTCTCTTTTTCACCAGATGCTAGATTTCCCATCAAAAATAGCGTAAAGCTATTGCCAAATTAATGTATGATGCGTCTATGATGGGCCGTGTTGCGCAAGCGCATGGCGAACATAGGGAATGGCTTTATTATGGCAGACACGAAAAATAATGGCTTATTCACAGACCTTATCAGGGGCGGCGTTGAACGCTCTCATTTTGATGAGACAGCAGAAGCGCTCTATTTAACATCAGGTTATGTCTATGAGACAGCAGAAGAGGCTGAAGCGGCCTTTGATGGTAATCTTGACCGCTATGTTTATACCCGTTATGGCAATCCAACTGTCGCCGCTCTTCAAACGCGTATGGCGTTGCTTGAGGGGGCTGAGACATGCCTTGCGACAGGTACAGGCATGGCGGCTATTTTTGCGACTATGGCCTGTCAGTTAAGTGCTGGCGATAGGGTTGTGGCAAGCCGTGCGCTATTTGGGGCTTGTTATGCTATTTTAACAAAGATTTTGCCGAAATGGGGCGTGGAAGTTGATTTTGTTGATGGGCGTAATCTTGATGAATGGCAAGCAGCCCTTGCAACATCATGCAAAATTGTCTTTCTTGAAACACCATCTAATCCAACATTACAGCTTGTTGATTTGCAAGCGGTCAGTGATTTAGCGCATAAGGCAGGCGCGCGTGTTGTCATTGATAATGTATTTGCCTCGCCTATCCACCAAAAGCCCTTTGATTTTGGGGCTGATATTGTCTGTTATTCAGCCACAAAACACATTGATGGGCAGGGGCGTGTCATGGGTGGTTTGGTGCTTGGTGATGCGTCATTTATTGATGATGAGCTTTTGCCCTTTTACCGTCAAACCGGCGCTGGGATCAGCCCGTTTAATGCTTGGGTATTATTAAAGGCACTTGAAACGCTTCCCCTTCGTATTGAAGCACAAGCCGCAAGAGCGGCGGCGATTGCCGATTATTTATCATCTCATGATGGCGTTCTAGCCGTGTCTTATCCAGGACATGAAAGCCATCCGCAATATGAGATTGCGAAAAAGCAAATGACAGGTTTTGGTGCCATGCTTGCCTTTGAAGTAAAGGGCGGCAAAGCGTCTGCTTTTACGGTTTTAAATGCGCTGAAGCTGATTGATATTTCAAACAATCTGGGTGATACCAAATCTTTGGCCTGCCATCCTGCAAGCACAACACATATGAATCTTAGCCAAGATGAGCGTGATTTGCTTGAGATCACAGATGGTCATATCCGCTTATCTGTTGGCCTAGAAGAGAGCGATGATTTGATTGCTGACCTTGCGCAAGCCCTTGATATGTTGTCTTAGATGCTAGAGATAGCGCATATTCTGGCCATTGGTGCCGCCTTTAGCTGGACGATTTCAGGCCTGCTAGGGCACGCCCCTGTTGTAGCCTTGGGCTCGTTGCATTTTAATCGTATTCGTATGATTGTCGCTAGCTTGTGGCTTGTACCGATGGTGTTGTTATCTGGTGCGCAAATAACGATTGATAGCGCGCATATCATACCAATTTTATGTTCAAGCTTTATTGGCGTGGTGCTTGGTGACTATTTCTTATTTGTCGCAATGGCGCGCCTTGGCCCGCGCCTTACAGGCGTGCTATTTGCCGCTAATGCGCCCCTTGCCGCGTTGCTTGGTTGGTTTATCCTCGAAGAAGCGATTAGCATTAAGGTGGTAGCGGCGGTCATTTTTGGTTTTGCCGGAATTGTTTTAGCCATTTTATTTGGTAAAAGACGCCACAATAATCATATATGGGAACAAATAAAACAGCCCCTATGGATTGGGGTTGGCGCAGGCTTGCTTGCCGCATTGGGACAGGCCTCAGGCGTATTGATATTACGGCCTGTTATGGCAGATGGCGCAAGCCCGTGGATGGCATCATTATTGCGTGTCTTATTTGCCGCATTGTGCCTTTGGGCGATCTATCCCCTTGATAAAAAAGCACGCCAATTACCAGTTTTGCCACCAAGAAATTTAAGCCTTTACATTATCGGCAATGGATTTTTTGGCCTTAGTTTTGGCGTGGCCTTAATGCTTGCCGCCCTAGAGACCGGCCCTGTAGCAGAGGTCAGCCTTTTGGCCTCCATCAGCCCTGTTTTGGTTCTGCCTTTTATTTGGTATCAGACGAAAAT
>WTHV01000237.1 GCA_011525265.1 Alphaproteobacteria bacterium
GTATCAGGGAACGTATTGTTTAAATCACTTGTATGGTTTGGGGGCGGTGCGGCCGCGGGGCTAGTCATGGGGGCGCGTTTGCCTATCATCCTGACAAGCCGTTCCGATCCAGCCCCTGCCAGATTGGCATCAATTGCACTTGGTGCAATTATGCAAAATGCTAAGAAATAATTATTGTTAAACGCTAGAGGTCAAACATCATGAAACAGCCACACATTGAGGCTTCACCGAAAGTTGGTGACGAGGTTCACAAGACCACTTGTTATATGTGCGCCTGCCGTTGCGGTATTAATGTGCATATGCGCGATGGTGAAGTGCGCTATATTGAAGGCAATCGTGACCACCCTGTGAATCAAGGCGTTCTATGTGCCAAAGGCTCTGCTGGTATTATGCAGCATTATTCACCTGCACGCCTGACATCGCCTTTGCGCAGAACTGGGCCGCGTGGTTCTGGTCAGTTTGAGGCGATTAGCTGGGAAGAGGCTCTTAGCGAAGTTGCCACAGACATGGCAGAGATCAGAGCCAAAGACCCGCGCAAGCTGGCTTTCTTTACAGGCCGTGACCAATCACAAGCCCTAACAGGCTGGTGGGCCACACAATTTGGCACACCAAATTTTGCTGCTCATGGTGGCTTTTGTTCGGTCAATATGGCCGCTGGCGGTATTTATACGCTTGGCGGTGCTTTCTGGGAATTTGGCTCAGCTGATTGGGAACGCACAGAATGCTATGTGCTTTTCGGCGTGGCAGAAGATCATGATTCAAACCCGATTAAAATGGGTCTTGGTAAGCTGAAAAAGCGTGGTGTTAAAGTGCTGTCTGTTAATCCCGTTCAGACAGGCTATGCGGCTGTATCTGATGATTGGTATGGCATTACACCGGGGATGGACGGATTATTTATCTTGTCAGTTATTAGAGAGCTGATGATGGCAGGCAAGGTCGATATCGAATATCTGACACGCTATACCAACGCGCCTTATCTTGTGATTCAAAATGAAGGGGCAGCCGATCATGGGCTGTTCTGGCGTGATGGTGATGGCAAAGCACAAATCATTGATAGAGCAACAGGCAAGCCTGTGGCATCTGATACAAAGAATGTCTCACCTGACCTGACCAAAGATGTTGATTTGGGTAAATCAGGCAAAGCTGTCTCTGTATTCAAATTGATGACAGAGGCTTACTTAAAGGATGACTATGCCCCTGAGGCTGTGGCCGATAAGGTTGGTATCTCCGCACCGCGCATTCGCGCATTTGCTGCCACTTTGGCAGAGGCGGCGTTTGAAAAAGAGGTTGTGATTAATCAGCCTTGGACAGATTGGAAAGGCACGCGTCATGATAAGATGATTGGCCGTCCTGTTGCGATGCACGCGATGCGCGGTATTTCTGCGCATTCAAATGGCTTCCAGACGTGCCGTGCGCTTCATGTGCTACAATTATTGCTTGGTTCTGTCGAAGTTCCAGGTGGTTTCCGCTTTAAGCCGCCTTATCCAAAACCTGCTGAAATTCATCCAAAGCCAGCAGGGCGTCTTGATCAGGTTGCCCCAAACACGCCTTTGAAAGGGGCGCCGCTTGGTTATGTGATGGGCCCTGAAGATTTGATTATTGATGATGCAGGTAACCCGCTTCGTATTGACAAGGCTTATTCATGGGATGCGCCTTTATCTGCGCATGGTCTGATGCATATGGTTATCTCAAACGCCTATGCAGGTGACCCTTATCCTGTGGATATGCTGTTTATGTATATGGCGAATATGGCGTGGAATTCATCGATGAATACCTCTGGTATGATCGATATGCTGACAGGCAAGAATGAAGATGGCAGCTATAAGATTCCAAAGATCATTTACTCAGATGCCTATGCGTCTGAGATGGTGGATTATGCTGATATCATCTTGCCAGATACCACCTATCTGGAACGTCATGATTGTATCTCATTGCTAGATCGCCCGATTTGTGAGCCTGATGCGGTGGCAGATGCTATTCGTTGGCCTGTTTGCCCACCAGACAGAGATGTCAGAGGCTTCCAATCAGTCTTGTTGGATCTTGGCGCGCGTCTTGGTTTGCCGGGCATGGTGAATGAGGATGGAACGGCGAAATTCAAAGATTATGGCGATTATATTGCCAATCATGAAAGAAAGCCCGGTATTGGTCCTTTGGCGGGATTCCGCGGCACAGACGGCGCCAAAGCTGGTCGTGGTGAGCCAAATGAAAATCAGGTCGATGCTTATATTAAGAATGGCGGGTTTTGGCATCATGATCTGCCAGAAGAAGCACGTTTCTTTAAGCATGCGAATGTGGCTTATCAAAATTTTGCCGTTGAGATGGGGTTCTATGACAGCCCACAACCTTATGA
>WTHV01000260.1 GCA_011525265.1 Alphaproteobacteria bacterium
TTGATGTACAGTTCTGCCATCATGAAATTCATAATTATCGAGATGTAAAGGCCGCAGATGCCAAGAAAAACACCACCTTTAACAGAGTGTTGCGAGAGAATGGTATTTTCAAATCTGCTGGCAAAATTTATCCGCATTTGGCACTAGAAGAAGAGCATTTTGAGATAACAGAACAGGCTGTTGCACAAGCCGCACGCCATGTCGCAGAGATGGGCTAACTCTCTGCTGTGCGAGGGGCGTGAAAAGAATTTGTTCCAATCCTGCCAATTAGTGGCTAAAAAAATCAAATAGGGGCGTTGAAAATCTCACTATAGTTTAGATGATTAAAACTCTTATCTAAAAGGGACCAAAAGATGAGCACACAACCAAATATCTTGCTGATTATGGCTGATCAGCTCGCACCACATTTCACTGGCGCTTATGGTCACCCTCTTGTGAAAACACCTCATCTTGATGCCATTGCCGCCCGTGGTATGCGCTTTGATTCAGCTTACTGCAACTCCCCTCTTTGTGCGCCATCACGTTTTTCGATGATGGCTGGCCAGCTTGTTGGGAAAATTGGCGCTTTCGATAATGCATCTGAGTTCAAAGCCTCAACCCCGACTTTTGCCCATTATCTTGCCACGCTTGGCTATGATACCTGCTTATCTGGCAAGATGCATTTTGTTGGCCCTGATCAAAAGCACGGCTTTAAAGACCGTATTACCACAGATATTTACCCCTCTGATTTTGCCTGGACGCCTGATTGGGAAGACCATGAAGCGCGCATTGATAAATGGTATCATAATATGCAGACCGTCAAGGAAAGCGGTATGGCACACGCGACCTTCCAGATTGATTATGATGATGAGGTCGCCTTTGCCGCCACAAGATGGCTGTTCAACCATGCACGAGACAAGGCGGCCGGCCATGAGAAGCCCTTTGCGATGGTGGCAAGCTTTATCCACCCGCACGACCCGTATGTGGCACGCCCTGAATGGTATAATCTGTATCAAGATGATGAGATTGATATGCCTGTTTATGTGCCTGAAATGGACGAACTTGATCCTTTCTCACAACGATTGAGTGATGGCATTGAAGCCTCAACCACACCATTAACAGAAGCTGAAATTCGCAAAGCGCGCCGCGCTTATTATGCCAATGTCTCCTATTTTGATAGTAAGATTGGGGCGCTTGTCAAAACCCTAGAAGAAACAGGCGAGATTGATAACACCATTATCATTATCACAGCTGATCATGGCGATATGCTTGGCGAACGCGGCCTATGGTATAAGATGAATTTCTTTGAACATTCAGGGCGTGTGCCACTTATTATGGCAGGGCCACAAATTGCCAATGGCGCCGTGTCTAACGCCTGTTCCTTGGTTGATATCCTACCAACTTTAATCGAATTTGGTGGCGGCTCTGTTGATATGGTGGGCGAGCCGATTGATGGCCGCTCTCTTGTACCATTAGCGACAGGCGGCACTGATGAGGTAAGCGAGGCCATTGGCGAATATTGTGCTGAAATGACTGCCGCGCCTGTTTATATGATCCGCCGCGGCGCTTATAAATATATCCACTGTGATATGGACCCGCCGCAATTATTTGATGTGACAAATGACCCCCATGAAAAGACCAATTTGGCAGATGATGCGGAACATAAAGCACTTGCCGATGCTTTTGCCAAGGAAGTGGCCGAGCGATGGGATGGCGCCAAGATGCGTGATGATGTGATTGCCGCACAACGCTCGCGCCGTATCTTGCACCATGCCATGGAAATCACAGCCAAAGAGCTAGGGCCAAGCCATGGGTGGGATTTCAACCCGCCCTCAGATGCTGGCACACAATATGTTCGCAACCATATGGATTGGACTGTGGCCGCAGACCGCTATCGCTTCCCGCCTGAGGGCAAGTAAGTGGAGGTAAGTCTTGTAAGCATAGCGCCATTTACGGTGTTTTAAGATGGTGTTGTCACCCTTTCTTGCAAGCCTTGCATTACTCATTGGCGGCGGGCTTTGGGGCGTCTATTGGATGCCTGTTCATTACCTTGAAGGCTTAGGGCTGATAGGCGCAACAGCAGGCATTGCGGTCTATGTTGGCTGTCTTATCGCCCTATTACCTGCCTTTTGGCATTATCGCAGAGTTTTTGCCGTGCATTGGCGGATGCTGTTATTTAGCGGGCTTATGACAGGCGCAGGCTTCAGCCTCTATTCCACAAGCCTTGCCTATACTGATGTCATCCGCACCTTGCTTTTATTCTATCTGACCCCGATTTGGGGGACGATCATCGGTTTGCTCTTTTTAAAAGAACGCCTTACCACGTCACGCATTATCGCAATGGTACTTGCATTTGGC
>WTHV01000090.1 GCA_011525265.1 Alphaproteobacteria bacterium
TGCCCGGTCCACGGTTTCCTCAAAGGGATATAAATTCACCACCACCAAATCAATGGCTGTGATTCCATGATCTTGCATAGCTTGTTGGTCGCCTTGGTGATTGCGGCGCCCCAAAAGCCCGCCATGAATAAGCGGGTTCAATGTTTTTACCCGGCCATCCATAATCTCTGGAAAGCCTGTGACATCGCTGACATCTGTGACTGAGATACCGGCATCACGCAACGCTTTGGCAGAGCCGCCTGTAGAGATGATATCAACGCCCTTATCTGCCAATGCTTTGCCAAGGTCTAGCAGAGATGTTTTATCAGAAACAGAAATCAGAGCGCGGCGGATAGGCGTGATAGTAGACATAATAGGCAAAACCTTTGGTTAAGAGCGGTATATCTGCCACGCTTTTTCTGGTGACAGAATAGTCTTTTGAAATGAATGCCGCTTATATGACATACAGGGCGGTTTTTGTCCATTGTGTGATAGCGGCTGCTAAGCTTTAAGGCGCGCTTTTAATAAAGGCCCAACGTGTTTCTATCTCGCCAATCGTGCGGATGTTTGCAACAGCTGTTGTAAGGACAATTTGCTGGCATGAGGTGCGCCTGCCATTGTCAAAATATAAGGAGGGTTCAAGTTGCGGGACACCGCCAGCTGATTTAAAAATCCACCCTGCTTTTTGGCCATGAATTTTTAACAAAATACGATTATCGCCAAGCAAGGCGGCAGATACACGCGGATGTAAATGAAAGCGCAATTCGGCAAAGCTTGGTATCTCGCCAGGATCGCCTGTATATTCAAGCCTATCTGCGCCGCGTAAATTATGCCCATTACTTGTTAAATATAATTGCCTGTGATGCAAAATGCCGTGACTTGCCTGATAGCCATTATGCGTGCCAATGGCCAATAAGCCGCCATCTGCGGGCCCTGCCTCAACATCTGATATTTCAGCAAACCGCTCTTCACTGAAATCAGATGAATCAATGCCATCTAGGGTGAGAGCAGAATGAGCGGCTGTTTTCGATAATGCCTTTGCCAAGCGCGCATCAGCGGCATATTGGCCGGCGCCCACAATAAACCTGGCATTGGCAACGGAAAATTCAAAGGCTAATGTACTTGCGCAGGACAAGGTTTGTGTATCAGCTGGCACCACAGGTGTGCCAGCATCCATAATCAAGGTATTGCGCGCTGCACTAAGGCGCAGATAGCCTGTATGCGGGGCTTGTGTGGTGATCTTTCCCTTGGGGCCACATTTCTTTAAGACCTCTTCAATCTCAGCGGCACTTGTTTTGCCAGCACCCTGAAAATGGGCGAATTCCCCATTATTATGACGCCATAATTTCAGCAAGTTCCCCATATTTGTGATGGTCTCATCAAGAGGTGGTAACAAGCTGCTATCATGCAAGCTCACGGCCTGACGCAATTCAATAAGGTGACGCAATAAATATAAATGCTGTTCTGGTGCCCGCGATTTATGGCCCCAATCAGAGTTTAAAAGCGACTTTGCCTTTTGCAAAATGATATCAAGGAGCGCGCCTAAATCCTTATCATCGCGCGCTAACATCACTTGGGCAATAAATAAGCCTTTTAAGGCCGGAATTTGGGCAGAGACATCTTGCAGTCTTTGCCAATCCAAAGAGAGTGATTTGGTCTGAAATGACAGTGATTTTAACAATAATTGCTGAAACTCATCACTCGCTGACTCGCCAAACCATGATAATGTAAAAAACAAATGCGATAGGCGTATGCCAAGGCGGTCTGGGCGATATAAGTGCTCATGCCAATTATTGTGGGTTTTGCACCATTTTTCGATATGCTCTCGTGCAAGGCTACGCCCTGCCGCCCCGCCATAATCGCGAATATCACGCAGCCAGCCAAAATT
The DNA here is from genome assembly GCA_011525265.1 of Alphaproteobacteria bacterium. Classification (GTDB taxonomy): domain Bacteria; phylum Pseudomonadota; class Alphaproteobacteria; order Puniceispirillales; family Puniceispirillaceae; genus UBA685. The sequence continues at coordinate 1,868 of WTHV01000090.1, forward strand.
ATGATAGGCGTCATCTTTCAGCATTTGCGATAGGCCGCCTTGGACAAGCTGACTGCCACGCATAGAGCGCCCTTGCCACGGGTCAAGCAATTTGCCAGTTGGCCATTGCGGTGTGGCGCCACGCAACTGCCACTTAAAGAGTGCTGATTGCCTGACCAGCCGTTCCGTCGGGGTGATGCGCCAATGGCTTGTCATCGCGCTACTTTATCTTGTGGCTGTATCACTGCCTCAGATACCCTTATTCTGCTTTACTCTCTAACGTGTTGATTATGCTCAAATCTGTTGCAATCTGGCAATGAAAAAGCCGTCATTACCATGGTTTGAGGCGGTAATATCATCTGCTTTATCATCAGATTTGTCATTCATCTGGGGTGCCAAATAGCTATCGGGAAGTAGGCGCAATGTGCCATCATCTCTCAGCGCATTGGCAAAAGGGCCTGCTTCTTCTTCGGTGATTGGCACAAGGCGTGCTACTGCGCGCGGCCCTGTTGTAAGGGAGGCAATGACATCTTCACCTTCTTCTGCCTGCAAGGAGCAGGTGGCATAAATTAAGATGCCATCACGGTGCAACCAGCTTAATGCGCGGCGTGCCATTTGTTTTTGCATATCAGGCAAAAGCGCCAAATCATCTGAGATATCTTTGCGCATCACATCAGGACGTTTACGAATGGTGCCCGTTGCTGAACAAGGGGCATCAAGCAGAACCGCATCATATTTGCCATCTGGTGTGTAATCGAGCGCGTCTGTCACCTCAATAATGCAAGATTGCTTTAGGCGTTTTAAATTCTCAGACAGACGATTGGCACGCTTTGGGTCAATCTCAAGAGCGGTTACTTTGGCACCGCCAGCAATCAGCTGTGCTGTTTTGCCCCCTGGCGCCGCACACATATCAATCACGCGTTTTTGTGCAACATCCCCTAAAAGATTTGCTGGCATTGCGGCCGCAATATCTTGTACCCACCACTCACCATCTTCAAAACCTGGCCAATCAGTGATGGTCCCGCCCAAAGGTGCGCGCACCGATAAAGGCGCAATATAATGGCCGTCCATTTTCTCAGCCATCTGCTTTGCTTTATCCGCATCTGCAAAGGTGAGGTCAATTTTGGGTGTGGAAAATAGCTGGGGTAAGAACGCATCAACACGCGCCTTGCCATAGGCTTTATGCCAGGCTGATAAAATCTGAGGTGCGATATTCTTTGCCAAACCCTCTGGGGCATGGAAATCAACCTTAAGGGATGAGACTTTGCGTAAAACCGCATTTGTCATGCCTGTCATATGCTCAAACCCTGCCGCACGCATCAAATCAACAGAGGTGCTAAGCGCGGCATGAGTGGGCGTTTTTAAGATCAAAAGTTGTGCGGCACCCATCATCAAGATAAGCATCGCATCTGCGGGTGGTGTCCGCTGAACATAATCATCAAGTAAATCAGCTAATTGTCTGTGATGACGCAGAAGGCTTGTTACAAGCAAGCGCACAAATTGCCTGTCTGAAGCATATAATTTCTGTAGACGGTCATTTTCTGCCAAGGCTTTATCAAGATAATGATCATGCAAGATCACCAATGCCGCAACCTCATAAGCCGCCATACGGTTAGCAGGCAAATTCGCCACTCTTTCAAGTCTTATAGGCTTATGTGAACCAGTATCACGCCCTGATGGGCGGCCGCGTCCTGACTTATTGCCATCATGGCGGTCTCGTTTGGGATCGCGCAGTGTGCCAGCTTTAATTTTGCGTGGGCCTTTTGGCCTTTTGGCTTTAATCTGTACAGCTTTGGCCAAGGATAAGGTCGGTTTATCATCAAATTTTGTCATGGCTTGTTATCAACCAGATGAGTATCTCTTGTCTATCCCTGTTTTGATGCCATATAGTGGTTATTATGACAAAAAATGATAAAAAACCTGAAAATGTGGCGAAATCGACTCAAGATAAAACGCCTAACGCCTCGTCCGATGATTCAAACGCAAGCGCCCCACAAGAGCGCGGCGGGCCAAAAGGGCCTGAGCCAACACGCTTTGGTGATTGGGAATCTGGTGGTCGGTGCACTGATTTCTAAATGGTAAAACCATATCCATCTCATCATGCGCAGTAAGAGGGTGTTTTAATGGCAAAATTAAAATCACAACTCATTGTTAATGCCGCAATGCGCCTTGCTGATCAGCAAATTATCCCTTTTTATGTTTTGAAAAAAGGTGACCCTGATTCTGGCATACTCTTTATCGAAGTCGAGGATGGCCCGACCATGTCACGCCTCTTTACCAGAGCGATCAATTTTGACGGCATTTATGAGTATCGCGCTATTTCAGGAGATGCGCCCCTGCCGCGGTTTGAGATATCTGAGATGATAGACAGGCAGATAGGCCGTGATGATGATTGTTGGGTCATTTCAACCGCTGGTGAAAAGGGGCTACAACTTTTCACACAAATGACGTAAAACAGCACCGAAATACAAAATACAAGCAGCCTTACGCCACCTTGTGACTGAAAAGATGAAATCGGATTAGGATTGATGAGAGATATTGCCTTATATGATTATGACGCGTTAAGCGCACAAGAACGCGCCAACCTATGCCTGCGCGCTGAGGATGATCTCGTCGATTACATGACAAAAGTAGAACCCATTATTGCGGCTGTGCGCGAAGAGGGTGATGAGGCTATTGCCCGTTTTATCAAAAAATTTGATGGGGCTGAGGTTGATGCGCAAAATCTGCTTGCGACAGAGGCAGAATTTGAGGCCGCTTTTGAGGCGCTTGATGATGATTTCATTGATGTATTGCGCTATGCGGCTGATAATATTCGCCGCTTTCATGAGATGCAAAAACCGCAAGATATTTGGTGGACAGAGATTCGCCCCGGCGTAAAGGTAGGCGAGCGCGCAACAGCTATTCAATCAGTTGCGCTTTATTCACCGCGCGGCAAAGGCTCGTTTCCCTCAGTGACATTAATGACTGCTATTCCAGCTGTTGTCGCTGGTGTGGCAGAGCCGATTATATTAACCCCGCCTGGCCCTGATGGTGGGATTGACCCTGCCACTTTGGTTGCCGCACGTCTATCAGGTGTTGAAAAAGTCGCGCGCGCAGGGGGGCCTTTGGCAGTTGCCGCCGCCGCCTTTGGTACAAAAACCATTCCCAAATGTTTAAAAATTGAAGGTCCTGGTAGCCCGTGGTTTGTCGCGGCGAAAAAACTATTGGCTGATGATATTTCATCACGTCTTCCCGCTGGCCCGTCTGAAGTGGTTATTTTGGCAGATGATACCATTAGCCCTGACCTTGCCGCGCTTGATATTTTAATTGAATCAGAACATGGCGCTGATAGCTCAGGCTTCCTTGTGACCTATTCAAAAGAATTTGCCGAACAAGTGCGCGTTAGCATCCCGCAATTTTATGACAAGATGAGTGAAGAGCGCGTTGATTATGCCTCCACAGTCCTAGCAGGCCCAAGAGGCGGCATTGTTTTATGTAAGGATAAAGAACAAGCCTATGCGTTCATCAATGCCTATGCGCCAGAACATTGCCAAATCCTGTCAAAAGATGCGGAGCAACATTTGCCGCATATTATTAATGCCTCAGAGATATTGCTTGGCGAATATGCCGCAGGTTCACTTGCCAATTATATGATGGGGCCCAATTGTGTCCTGCCAACATCAGGCGCGGCACATATTCACTCACCCCTTGGCGTGATGGATTTTATGAAGATGACGTCTGTTGGCACGCTCAACGCACAAGGCTTTGCAGAAATGGCGCCAAAAACAGAACGTTTTGCACGCTATGAGGGCTTTGATGCCCATGCCAATGCGGTCTCTTCATTGCGGGCATCATTCTTGAAAAAATAGGCAGCCTTAACAAAAGGCTACCTATGGGTTTTATGAGAGGGGTATCTGCTTATTCTGGTGCGCCGATTGAGGCTATTACGGGCAGATGATCTGATGGGAAGCGGCCATCAATTTTACTATCATCAATCACATGGCTGACAATCTGTGTTGCTGGGTTTGTAAAGATGTAATCCCATCTCTCATAGGCAGCCACACTGCGGAACCCATTCCATGTTGAATTCGGCCCGCTTATCTGTTTGGCCATGCGCCGTGCATCAAATAAACAATTCTTATTCTCAATCGCTTTGGTGGTTGCAGAATTAGGAATATCGTTGAAATCACCAGTTAGGATAATCATCTCAATATCCTGCTGTTCGCGCACCTTTGTGATGTAGTCATGGATAACAGCCCCGCTATTGCGACGTGCCCCTTTACCGCGATGGTCATAATGCGCAGAGCCTAAAAGGATAAGCTTGCCAGAGGCTTTATGGCGCAATGTGGCAAAAGTGGTGATACGTGGCAAAGCCGCATCCCAGCCTTTTGAGCCAATTTTTTGCGGCGTTTCACTTAGCCAGACAGTCTCAGTTGATATCATATCATAATCGGACTTGCGGAAGAAAATAGGCGCATATTCGCCTTCTGTTTTGCCATCATCACGTCCAACACCCACAAATTCATATTGTGGCAATGTCTGTTGCAATGTGAGGAATTGGCTGTGGAGGACTTCTTGCAAACCGCCAAGGTCAACATCATGCTTATCAAACATGCCTGTCACCTTTGGTATGCGATATTGCCAATTATTTTTCCCATCGCCCGGATTATCATAGCGAATGTTAAATGACATCGCCTGAATCGTATCAGATGGCGTGCTATCATAGCGCTCGCCTGCACAAGCTGAGATGACTTCCTCTGTGATTTTAACAGAATCATCACCAGACAGAGATTGACCTGATTTAAACGTCAATGCAGACGCCTCAAAACTCACCATAGCAGCAGTAATTGCCAAAAGGGAACGGAACATAAAAGCAACTCCTCATAATTCGTTGCAATGAAGCTAAATAATGCTCTTCTGACTTACAAGGGTTTATTTCTCGCTCTTGCCTGAAAGAGGGTGGCGATTTTCTGCCAGTCACGCTATAGATATCGCAAGAAGAACCAATTTTTTACGGCATATCGAAGGGCTTTGTTTGTGACAGACCAGTCAAAAATCAATGGCATTTCAGCGAAGCGCATAGACCGCCGCCTGTCTGTCGCACCGATGATGGATTGGACGGATAGGCATTGCCGTGTGTTTCACCGGTATTTGAGCCCTGATGCGCTGCTTTTTACCGAGATGGTGACAGCAGAGGCGATACTTCATGCAGGCGCAGAGCGGTTTTGTCATCATGATGAGATAGAACATCCTTTGGCGTTGCAGCTTGGCGGCTCTAACCCTGATAAGTTGGCGCGGGCTGTTGAGGCGGTTGCCCCCTATCAGTTTGATGAAATTAATTTAAATGTGGGTTGTCCGTCTGACCGTGTGCAATCAGGGCGCTTTGGGGCTTGTTTGATGGCAGAGCCTGAGCTTGTGGCGCGCTGTATGCGTGCTATGGCACAGGCAAGTGATACACCTATGACCGTGAAATGCCGTATTGGCATTGATGATATGGATGAAGAGGCAGGGCTAGATGCGTTTGTGGATGCGGTTGGTGATGCTGGTGTGAAAATCATCTATTTGCACGCCCGCAAAGCCTGGCTGTCTGGACTCTCTCCCAAAGAGAATCGTGATATTCCACCGCTGAATTATGCCCGCGCATGGCGCTTAAAACAGCGCTGCCCAGACCTTGAGATTTATCTTAATGGCGGCATTGTGTCAGCTGATGCGGCATGTGATGAGATGGCACGCTTTGATGGTGTGATGATTGGCAGGGCGGCTTATAAAACGCCTTATATTCTCTCAGAGATTGGCGAGCGCGCTTTTGGTAGAGCGCCTGTCAGCCGTGGTGAGGTGATGCGCAAAATGGCGCATTATGCGAATAAGCAAATTGAACAGGGCGTAAAAATGCACGCTATGACACGTCATATGCTTGGCCTTTATAATGGTCATGTTGGCGCGAGGACATGGCGGCGTGTTCTGGGCGAGGAATTGCGCGGCGAACAGGATGCAAGCAAGCTCATCGCCGCCGCAGATGCCATTGAAGAGCGCA
>WTHV01000088.1 GCA_011525265.1 Alphaproteobacteria bacterium
GCGAAAGCCGATAAGCACATCCTCTTTTCGACGCCTGATCGCAAGCCGTGCGCGGCGTCTATTATGGTGGCCTGCAAAATAGCTGTCTTTCCATATATCTGGTACAATGCCTGCCTTTTCCAATGTGGCATGAAGGCTGTCTTTTTTAAATGAGCGATAGGCGGTCTGCGCCATATGTTGAAACTGGCATCCCCCACAAGCAGGCGAGGCGCCGCAATCAGGGTCTTTGCGTGTTGGTGCGGCAGAGATAAGTTCACGCAATTGCGCTTGAATGCCCTGACCATTTAAATTGGTCGGCTGTACATTTACAACCTCACCTGGCAGAGTGTCTGGGACAAAGACCATATGTTCATTTGTCTGGTAATTATGGGTGTAGGACGCTTTGCCAACGCCATCACCGCGGCCACCAATATGCGTGATAGTTAGTTCGATCTGAGGTGCATTTTTCGGCAGATTACCCTTTGATTGCGCTGATTTGGCCGGTTTTCTGCGCTGTTTTTGAAAGCGTGATTGTGAATGGCGGCGCTGTGATGACATGATATATAATACCAAACTAATGAAAAGAGGGTGCGAAATGCTTACCCAGCATTATACGCGTCTTTGGGGGCATCTGACAAACGCATAAGCGGCTAAAATGCGCGCGCCATCCATATCACACGCCCGATGATACGCACATCTTCAAACGCACGCCGATAGGGGGCATAGGCACTATTCATCGAGCAAATGCGCAATTTGACCTTTGCCTCATTATTTTGCGGGGTAAGTAATTCAAGGCGCTTGACCACAAGCCCATGCCCATCATCTAGCACGAAAGTGCCTGCTGGCTCAGGGTGATTATCTTTTACATCAATCATAATCACATCACCATCTTCTAATTGTGGTGTCATGCTATCACCTCTGACCGTTAACAGGCGAAGATAGGGGGTGCCGCTATGTTGCAGCTTGGTCATGATGGCAGAGGTGAATTGCCAGGCTTGTTGTTTGGATTCGGCAAAATCATCGACAATACTTGCATGGCCTGCGGCAGATTCAATATCTAAAAAAGGAATGCTTATTGTGCCATCTTGCGGTTGGCGATGTGATGGGGGTTGCAGTGTCTCATGCGCAATATGCAACAAGGAGGCAATTTTATACCTCTCAGCCTCAGGCAGAAGGCGCGGTGATTGCCTATGGATATATTGGTGCAAATAGGCGGCATTTCGTCCCAATGCCCGCGATAGGCTAGCAAGTGTCCAGGCTTGATTGCTTTGTGCAATCGCTCTCATCAACATTTGTCGTTCTTGTGTATGCTCTGTAAGTATCGCCATGAATTAAAACGCCATTACCCCAATCCTATCATTACAGTTGCGTGTTGTATGCAAGAGGGGTGAGTGTGATCGCATACAGCAAAATGACAAATTACCATAATTTTGCCAGTTACCCTTTTGGGTTAGTTTCAAATTTATAGGATTTTTCCTATTATGCCTATCTCTTTTTTATTTTGATAGAATCATAAAGGATATTATACTATGACAACGCATAGCGAGCTGAAACAACGCCTTGAAAAAGCCATGATAACGTTACAGCAATTGCCGCAATCAGCCCATACAAAGCCGATAGGATATAAAACCGCCTGGCCAGATATGATACGCCCCACAAAACGCGGCGCGATATTACATCGTGGCAAGTTATTACTTACGCCAAATTCACAATATATATCAGACTGTTACAAGATTATAGATGCGCTTTATCAATTATCAGATATGCAAAGAACATTATTATCGGCACGTGCCATGAATGTGGCATGGCAGGTATTGCAAAGGCGGTATAATCGTTCGCGCACGCATTTAAATCGCCTTCATTCTCGTGCGTTGACCGCTCTGGAGGCCGCGTTAAATAATAATGCGATACAAAATAGCAAATAAATAAAATAGCCATAGGTGTTTTTTGTTGACAAAGGGCACAAAATAGGATATTTCCTATTATACAATGACAGTTTATTTCACTTTTCGCCTTTTATGATGCTTATTCTACAGGGTGGCCGTCCTATGTGGCGGGGTGTCATAATGGTGGCTCGGCCTGATGGTTGATAAAGCATCTCTTTCAAGAGGTGCTTTTTTATTGTGCCTATCACATACAGGGAATGTAACTATTGCTGCTGAATTTGCTGGGGTGAATCGTGCCCAAATCCTTGCGGAGATGGCAAAGGAAGAGGGCTTTAAGACGGCTGTTGCTGAGGCGATGGCAGAAGCGGAGGAGCGTGTCTTTCATCATGCGATGCGCCGCGCTATTGAGGGGGTGAAGGTGCCTCGTTTTTATCAAGGTGTGATTGTCGGCTATGTGCG
>WTHV01000256.1 GCA_011525265.1 Alphaproteobacteria bacterium
TGATAAATGGCAAAGGCCAATATGCAGGGCGCAACAAAGCCATGCAAATGCAATCGGTTGGGCATCTAGAAACTGCCGAAAAGCGTGAGGATCATATTTATATCAAAGGGGATGCAACAGCTGCCTATGCGATTGACAGCCCAGAGGTAACGAATGTGACACGTGAAGTGTATTTCTTCAATGATAGCTTCTTTGTGTTTGTTGATTCAATTGATGCGAATGAGGCGGTTGAAATTGATTGGCGCCTTCATGCTAATAACGCGTATCAAATTGCCAAATCATCATTCCGTAACGTTGGTGAAAAAGCAGGCTTTTATGGTGAAATTTTATGGTCAGAAAGTGGACCTGCTGAAATTTCGCAAGATGCGAGCTTTGCAGATGTTGATATGAGCGAAATTGGCGATTTACCTATCAGCAGCTGCCTCACAGCCAAATTCCAAAAGGCAGAACGTCACCGCATTGTCACATTACTTGTGCCTTATCCAAAAGATGAGCCAAAGCGCATTTTCCATTTCATTGATGATCAAGGATATGATGCTGACCTCTACTTTACAGACTCTGATGAAAACACCTTCAAAGTGGTTGTCAAAAAGCTTGCTGGCACAAATATCTAATAAAAAAATTATAAAATAAACAGGACCTTATGGACTAGGGGGATATGATGAAATTACAGGGAAAAACAGCTATTGTGACAGGTGCAGGCCGTGATATTGGTCGTGCTTGTGCTGTAAAATTAGCGTCTGAAGGCGCAAATATTGTCTTCAATTATTTTCAAAGTGCAACAGGGGCAGAGAAGACAGTTGCTGATATTGAAGCTGTTGGCGGCAAGGTGATTGCTGTTCAAGGTGATTTGAACAAGCAAGAGGATGTCAAAAAGCTTGTTGATACAGCGATGGAACAGTTTGGTTCGATTGATGTGCTTGTCAATAATACAGGTGGCCTTGTATCACGTAAAAAGATTGCTGAGATGGATTTGGCGCATTGGCAAACTGTCATGGATTTGAACCTAACAAGCATCTTTTTGATGACGAATGCGGTTCTTCAGCACATGACAAGCGGCACAATTGTGAATATGGCTAGCCAAGCTGGTCGTGATGGTGGTGGCCCTGGTGCCGTGCCTTACGCAACATCAAAAGGGGCTGTGATGACAATGACACGCGGCCTTGCTAAAGAGCTTGGCCCTGATATTCGCGTCAATGCCCTTTGTGCAGGTATGATTGACACAGATTTTCATAATGTTCACACACCAGATGCGGCACGAAAAGGCTTTGAAGCGGCAGCACCAGTGAAAAGACAGGGCACAACAGATGACGCGGCTAATCTCATCCTATTTCTAGCCTGTTCTGATTCTGCCTTTATGACTGGCACAAATATTGATATTAATGGCGGAATGCTGTTCTCTTAACCCTTTTAAGAAAGATAAAGTTATGTCAGAATTTCCTATTGTATCAACTGGTGAAAATGTCTCGCGACAAGTGCTGTCAGATCATAGCAATTTGATGGTGGTAGCATTTCGCTTTAGCAAAGAGGGCGCGATTGGCGCATTGCATAACCACCCCCATATTCAATCTACTTATGTTGAAAGCGGGCGTTTTCGGTTTACGCTTGGTGAAGAAGAACGCGAAGTTGGCCCTGGAGATAGCTTTGTTATCCCGTCTGAAATGACACATGGTTGTATCTGTCTTGAACCTGGCACATTGATCGATTGTTTTACTCCAAGACGCGATGATTTCTTGGAATAGGCAATAGGTTTACAATAGATAAGAGGCTTATAGGTGCGTGAAACTTGGCGGTGGTTTGGTCAGTATGACCAAATCTCATTATCAGAGGTAAAACAAACAGGTGCAAAAGGTATTGTCAGCGCACTTCATGAAATACCTTATGGTGACGTCTGGCCAACCGAGGCTATTAGTGATTTAAAATCAAAGATAATCCATTCGGGTTTCACATGGGACGTTGTTGAAAGCCTACCTGTTCATGAACAGATCAAAAAAGGGACAGGCAATTTATCCCAGCTATTTGCCAATTACCGTCAATCACTAGCCAATCTTGCAGAGCAGGGTGTCAAAACCATCTGTTATAATTTCATGCCTGTTCTTGATTGGACAAGGACAGATTTGACAGCCGCTGTTGCCAATGGTGGCACTTGTTTGCGTTTTTCATCTACGCAGATGGCGGCTTTTGAAATTCACATGCTGGGGCTTGCCGCGGCACATAACAACTATTTGCCAGAGACCATTGCGGCAGCTGAAAAATGGGATAAATCAGCAACAGAGCAAGATAAGGCTGCATTATTACATACCATTATGTCAGGGCTGCCT
>WTHV01000021.1:0-3355 GCA_011525265.1 Alphaproteobacteria bacterium
GATCGGTACACTCTAAATATTCCTCCGTTGGTCAACGATGCTGAGGCAGGCATCATTACAATAAATGGTGAAGTTCAAAGACCCGGAGATTACGTGTTTTCGAGAGACGATACGCTGCACGATATCATCGAGCGCGCAGGTGGGCTTACAAGCGTTGCCTATCCCCTTGGTTCCATATTCACGCGAGAAGGTCTAAAAGATCAGCAACGCGCAACGAACAAAATGCTTGCAAACCAATTGGATCAAGCGGTTCTGCAGCTTTCGCAGTCAGACCGTGAGGGTGCTGCCGATCAAATATCTGCCGTGCTGAGTTACGCTGAACAGTTACGTTTACAAGATGTGACAGGTCGTCTTTCCGTTAACATCCTGATGCGCGAGCGTTCATCACCCGTTTATTTACAGTCTGGTGATACACTGACCGTGCCAAAACGCCCATCGCATATTTCTGTTATCGGAAGCGTGCAAAATGACACTGCAGTCTCCTACCGAAACGACAAAGCGCTTTTAGATTATGTTCAAGCTGCGGGTGGATATACAAAAATCGCCTGTGTGATTAGTGCAGATCTTGGCGCGCTTGGCAGGTTGCGTCCCAACCTTAAAATCACTTTTGAGATGGTGACAGAAAAAGAAGCCAAGCAGGCGCTTGAGGCAAAATCAGCACGCCTTCGTGCCTTAATGCCCTAGCCTATCGCCCATGAGAGCCATCATAACCATTTACCGCAGGCGATTGCCAACCATCAAGCGTGCCATCTTCTGGGCGATAGATCTCAATAATAAGTGGATAGCAGGATGCATGGTCAGAGGAATGCTCGCTTGAACAATCCCCCCCGGGGCAGGCAGAAAGCCCCCCAACCAGATCAATCTCTGCAAAAAATTCGATAAAATCACCGGGGCGAACAGGACTTGCCTTCATGAAATATTGATGCGTGTCTTGTGTAAATCCTGTGCACATAAAGACATTGAGCACATCATGAACCAATGTCTCTGCACGCGCCATATCACCGCCCAAATAATCACCAAGCGCGCGCGTTAAATTACTGTGACAGCAATAATGATAATGGTCACCTTGCAATAAATAGCCTGTATAGGGATCGCATCTTGTGCCAATCACATCATGCACAGAGCCGCCAAATTCATCAAAGCCATACCAATCAAGTGTATCATGGCTGATGGTTGCCATTGGCCTGATATAAGGCATGGATGACCACATCCTATCACCAGTTGAGAGATGCGTGCCATGAAGCGCTCTGGTCTTGCCTGTATAAAACCGCTCATCAAGATTATGCTTAGACCACAGATTTAAATCGCCAACTTGTGCGCCGATAGATGAGACAATGCGGAAGAAATGCCCTGCCGGCACCTCAAAAGTAGCCGCATCACGCGGCGGCACTGTAACGGTTTCAATTAATTGCATTGCTTGGCGTGCTTTATTCAGCATCTGCCTGTCAACGGGCGGTAATGTATCTGGCGGATAGCAAATAACTGGCTTTATGGCTTGGCGTGCCTTGCCGTCTGCAGGTGCCTCATTTTCTTGAATTAATTTCACAATACGCCTCTTCCTATCAGCCTCAATTACACAACCTTATCTTGTCGCAAATTATAATTTGTCACAATCACAAAAGCTGATAAATTTGGGGCTACACGCACATGATTTAATGGTGTTTTATATAATGACAATGCTACCTGACTTTCGCTTAGAGACTCATTTTTCGAAATGGGAATTTAATGCAAAACATCATTTAACCGCATCAGATGCCCAAAGCATTTCCCTGCCAGAGTTACTAAATATGGCAAGTGATGATGATAGGCGCGCTTTTGAGACAATGTGGCTTGGCTATACTGAAACCTTTGGCGACCCAGCTCTGCGAGAGGCAATTGCTGGCACATTCCAAGCCCAAAGGCCAGATAATATCCTCTGTTTTGCAGGTGCAAGTGAAGGTATTTTTGCCGCTAATCAGGTTCTGTTATCTAAAGATGACCACGCGATTGTCGTCACACCAAATTATCAATCGCATGAGACGTTGCCGCAAAGCATTTGTGATGTCAGCGCCGTGCCACTTGACCCTCAAGATGGCTGGTCACTTGATATAGATAGGGTGGCCGCAACCATTCGTCCAAACACCAAATTAATCACGATTAATTTCCCGCATAATCCCACAGGCGCCATCTTATCCCATGACCGCTATCAGGCGCTGATTGCCCTATGCCGCAAGCATGGAATTTATATTTTGCACGATGAGATTTTTCATGGCCTTGGGGCAACGGGCACAAAGCATTTGCCCTTTATTGCTGATGAATATGAGCGTGGCCTCTCTCTTGGGGTTATGTCAAAATCCTATGGCTTGCCAGGTTTGCGCATTGGCTGGATTGCGTGCCAAGATAAGGCTGTCTTATCAGCTATGGAACGCATGAAGCATTATTTATCCATTTGCAATTCAGGCCCAAGCGAGAAATTATCGATTATTGCGCTGAAAAATAAAGATAAATTAATTGGCCGCAATAATGCGATTATCGACCATAATTTGCCATTATGGGCAGGCTTTTTTGCCAAATATAATCATCTTTTTGAATGCCAACGCCCTGATGGGTCATGTATGGGATTTGCAAAATATAAAGGGCCAGAAGGGATTGATGCATTTGCTGAAACACTTATTCAAGAGGCAGGCATCTTAATTCTGCCAAGTGCGATTTATCGCTCAGAGCTTGGCCAGACCCCAGATAATTACTTCCGTTATGGCTATGGCAGGACAGGCCTAGCAGAGGGGCTTGAGGCATTTGATGCCTATCTCTCACAGCGAAAATAATCGCCCTATCACACCAACATATGAACCGCTTCAGGCGGCCTGCCAATTACAGCGTTATCACCTTTGATGATGATGGGACGTTCAAGCACTTTGGGATAATCTGTTAAAAGGGCAATAAGCGCTTGCTCATCATCCACATCTTTAAAATGCGCCTTATAAGCCTCTTCTTGTCTGCGCAAAATAGCCTGACAATCACACCCTAATTTTGTCAGAATATCTTGTATCTCTGCCTGTGTTGGCACATCTTCAAGATACAGCCTGATTATTGGTGCGTATCCTGCCTCTTCTATCAAGGCAAGGGCTTGGCGTGATTTACTGCAACGCGGATTATGGAAAATCGTAATATCACTCATGGCTAAACCTGACTCACCCCTTGTAACAGCACAGATGATTTAAGCGTATCGTGCCACCGCCCGCTTATCATTGTCTAGCTTTCAATTTGACAGAGCATAAAAGCCTGTTCATAACAAGGCATCGTGATTTAACTTACCACAAGCTAATGTAAGGCCTTTCGCCCCATGCCGCGCTTGCCCCAAAACACACGTTTCTTG
>WTHV01000021.1:3455-7703 GCA_011525265.1 Alphaproteobacteria bacterium
TGATTAGCGCATTTGGCATTCTTATCGCAGGCATGATAGGCACAGCTTTTATGATATGGCCAGAACGAACGGAGATTGCCCTCATGGATAATTCAACAACCATCATTGCCGAAAAAGATATGCAAGTATCTGTTCATTATCAGGGCAGATTAGAAGATGGCACAGTCTTTGATGACAGCCACAAGCGCGGCGAGCCTATTACCTTTACCCTTGGCAAAGGCCAAGTGATCAAAGGGTGGGATCAAGGTATTGAAGGCATGGCTGTTGGCGAGAAGCGCACATTGACCATTCCGCCTGAATTGGGTTATGGCGAACAGGGGGCTGGTGATGTTATCCCGCCAAATGCGACACTTATTTTTGATGTAGAGCTTGTTGCAGCCTCTACCCCAGCGACACTTGGTAATAGTGATGTTGCGACAGTGAAAAAAGCCATGGCAGATGGCACGCTTATCATCGATATTCGCACCAGCGCTGAATGGCAACAGACAGGCATCATTGAAGGCGCAGCACTTATCACAGGCTTTGACGAGACAGGCGGTGTTCACCCGGAATTTCTAGAAAAGTTCCGTGCCGCCGCCCCAACACAAGATACCCCTCTTATTTTATATTGCCGCTCTGGCTCACGCACAGCAAGCTTAGGGCAAGCGCTTGTTGAACAGCTTGGCTATAAGAATGTCTCCCACCTTGAAGGCGGCATTGTGAGCTGGTCAGATGCGGGTGAAACAACAGTCCCTGCCTCATAAAAAAACTATGATAGCAACGGGAAAAGGGGCATGATTTTCTTGCCCTTTTTTTGTGCAAGCCCTCACCAAACAGCGTCGTATTCTAGACATTAAGCTTCGATTGCGATATATGCTGTGATCACGAAAATACACACCAATTGAAACGCTGGTAGTCACCATGTCTGATTTATTTCAACAACTTGTCACACAACTTTATGCTTTGCGCGAACAAGGCATGAAAATGGCAGAAATTAACCCCATCGCCGCCCTTGCTGATGGCATTTCAGATAAGCTTGCAAAATCAGAAATTACAACAGCCTCACTAAATAGTCTACTTGATGAAATAGGCGCTGATTTATGGCATGATATGTCAAAAAGGCTGGCAACACAGACAGGCCTAGTTGAGGGGGCAAAGCATGATGACCTTGAATCTCTCATTGGTACGCGTGACATAGAGACCACGATTTATCGTGCGGTATTTACCGCCCACCCCGTCTTTGCCTTAACAAAGCCTGTATCTGATGCTTTATGTGCTAGTGCTGAGACTTTTGCGAAAACAGGCAAATCAAATCCGCCACCAGAGCAGGCTTTTGCCTCTCGCCAAGCGGTTACGTTGCGCGAGGAGCATGATGAGGCGATGGCCGCCTTATGTCGTGCAAGAGATGCGATTAGTGCGATTAATGGCCAAATTTTAGATATCAAATATGCTAATGATGCCGCAAGTTGGCGAGAAAAATTACCGCTTATGCTTGGGGTGTCAACATGGGTTGGCTATGATCTTGATGGTCGCACAGATATTAGCTGGTCACAGTCAATTGCCTTGCGCTTGTCCGAAAAAAGCCAGGCCTTGCAGATGTATCATGATAAATTATCACAAATTAACGCCCCGCAACTGGCCGAGATTTGTGCGCAATTACAAGATGAAATCGCAAGCTGTGATAGCGATCATGACCGTTTTAGCGCGCTTGGTGATGACCAAGATGATTTTGCCGTCATATCAAATCACCTAACAGAGCGTGCAGAAAAATTAACGTCACCTTTTGCCCTTGCACAAGCCATTCATGATATTGCCAAAGCGGTTGATGATTTTGATACAGCAAAAAGCCTGATGTTGATTGCCGCTGATATACGCACACATGGCTTTGGTATGGGAGAAATGCATCTTCGTATTAATGCGGTGCAATTGCGCAATGCTATGCGCTCAGTTGATGGCAAGGCTATCTCATCATCTGGTGGCGAGACCTCAAACCGCCAATTGCTAGAGCGCCTTGCATCACGCATTGAAACAGAAACACCGTGGCAGATTAATTTTGCCACATTAGATAAAGAAGCTGCGACAGCGCGTCGTCAATTGATGCTTGCGGCGCAGATTTTGAAACATATTGATAGCGATATGCCTATTCGCTTGCTGATTGCGGAATGTGAGAAGCCTATCACCTATATGACGGCGCTCTATTTAGCGAGCAAGCTTGGTATTGCTGATAAGATCGATATCTCACCGCTGTTTGAGACAACATTTGGCCTAGAACATGGCGTTCAGATGATGAAACAACTCCTCAGCTTTGAGGCGGTGCAAGCCTATGTGAAAAAACGTGGGCGCCTTGCTATTCAGGCTGGTTTCTCAGATGCTGGACGATTTATGGGGCAAATTGCCGCAAATTTAGCGATTGAAAGACTGCAAATTAAATTATCAAGCCTGTGCCATGATGTGTTCGGCGATCATGTTGAATTATTGATCTTTAACACACATGGGGAATCTATGGGACGTGGCTGTGCCCGCCCAACCATTGCCCAGAGGCAGAATTTCATCTTCACCCCCTTCTCGCGCAATCACGCGGCTAAGGTGGGATGCCGCATTCATCATCAATCAAGCTTCCAAGGTGGTGATGGCTATCGCCTATTTGGGACAGATGCGCTGGCCCAAGCAACAATGCGATCTCTGTTACATGCAGAATTATCAGACCCATCACAAGCCCATCGTGATGACCCATTTTATGACAATCCTGATTTCTCATTAGATTTATTCTTATCATTAAAGAACTGGCATGAGACACTGTTTAAAGACCCGCAATATGGTCAATTGCTTGATGTGTTTGCCCCCAATATGCTGCCAAAAACAGGGTCGCGCCCTACCAAACGAAAATTACAGGCAGGCATGGAACGCGGCGACCCCTCAAAGATCAGAGCTATCCCGCATAATGCGATTTTGCAGCAGCTAGGCTTCCTAGCCGTTGTTATCTCAGGCATGGGGACAGCTGCCAATATCGACCGTGAGCGTTTCATTGAATTATATCATGACTCGCCGCGCCTTCAGCAATGTATTGCGCATATCTCCGAGGCAAAACAGCTTGGCTCATTGAACACAATACTTGCCTATGGCCGGCTGATGGATAACGGGTTCTGGATTGATAAGGCCTATCATGGCTCACAGCCGCATAATCAGCGCGCTTTCAGACAAATAGCCAATCATCTGCGCAACCGAACCGCAGCAGGTGCTGTGCGTCAAACCGTGTGGAAATTGCGTGAAGATATCATTGATCTCTACCGCCTGACTGCCGCGCTAGATACCGGCTCTGTGCGCACAACAGGCCAAGATAGAAGTGATATTGATGTTCTACAGGCCATTCGTATTGCCGCCATCACTGATATGATGGTGCGCACATTCCAAGTGCCGCGCTTTACAGAATCAAACCGCTATAGCCAAAGTGATTTATATGAGGCCGCCCTTACCCTTGATTTTGATCTGATAGACCAAATTGTTACCGAAGAATTCCCTGCTGATGAGGCACAAGGCATTATTGCCGCTATGGCAGAAATTGAGGATTATTCAACACAAGCGCCAAATAGCTATGCTGATACCACAAATCATATCAAAGAGCCGTTACGGGCTGATAAAGCGCTTATCGCGAAAATCACACAACTTGTCTCTGCCAAATATGGGGCGCATGGCTAGGCTATTTTGTGCTTAGCGTACCCAGCGTGACAAGGTAAGGGGTTGTTTTGCACTGCCCTCACTGTGCGGGCTCGCCTGTTTATGATGCGGCAGACTGGCAATGACGCTTAGGTAATGTGCCATCGTCAGATTAAGACGCTGTGTTTGCTTTTTAAAAGCACAGCTTTTGCCTGTTCCTGATTTCACATCTGATTGGATGAGGCTCATCTATTCCCCCCTTACCGTCTTTAAGGCTGATACTAGTCTTATCACACGGTATAAGGGCAAGATTTGGGTCAGATTATGGCAATTTTGTGAGACGGCTATCTTGTCCTATTCAGCCATCATAGAGAGCATTTCAAACATCACAGCCCCTGCGACAAGTGAGGTAATCTGATTAGGATTATCTTTGGTTGGCATAAGACAAACCACATCACCGCCAACAATATTCATCCCCCGCACGCTATGTAGAAGTGTGCGTGCTTCATCAATGGTAAAGCCGCCATAACCTGCCTCGACATTGGCAACAGCAGGGGCAATTGTCGGGTCAAGGCAATCAAGGTCAAAGGTGATATAAACAGGCCGGCCAGCAAG
>WTHV01000213.1 GCA_011525265.1 Alphaproteobacteria bacterium
TAGATCCATTTGGAGATTTAGATACAGATGGAGATGGTATTCGCGACGGCCTTGACCCAGATGATGATAATGATGGCTTAGTTGATGGACAAGAAAATAACTTAGGAACAGATCCTAGAAATGGGGATACTGACGGAGACCGAAGCAATGATGGTGAGGAAGTTTCTAGAGGAACAAATCCATTAAATCCAGATACAGATGGAGACAATATACCAGACGGTGAAGAAATTCCAGGGGGAACCAACCCATTAAACGCTGATACAGATGGTGATGGGGTAAACGACTTTGAAGATGAATTCCCATTAGATGCATCAGAACAATTTGACACAGATAACGATGGTATAGGAAATAATAAAGATAATGATGATGACAACGACGGTTTATCTGATGGGCAAGAAGCCATTTACAATTCCGATCCTCTTAACAAAGACTCTGATGGCGACGGATTAAATGATGGGGAAGAAATCGTAAAGGGCTGTAATCCATTAGTTCAAGATACCGACGGAGACGGTGTTGAAGACGGACTAGACGCCTTCCCTAATGATCCAACAGAAAGCAAAGACACGGATTTTGATGGTATAGGGGACAATAGCGACAATGATGATGATAATGATGGAGTGAATGATCAACAAGACACCTTCCCTAAAAACCCGAAAGAGTCAAGAGATATTGATAATGATGGAGTAGGAAACAACGAAGATATTGATGACGACAATGACGGTGTAATTGACTGGCGAGAACATCAATTTATTACCGTTTATGAATTTTATGCGATAGCATGTGATTATTGTAGAGAACCCGTTGATAAAATAGAATCGGTACAAAATGCTAAAAACATTGACCCTACTATTAAAGGGGTGGGAAAATGGAAAATTAGAAAGAAAATAACAGGAGGTGCAGATGCTAGTCTATTTACAATTCGCTCTGGTGAACCACAATTAGAAAGCGCTAAAAGGAAAGCAAATTTAGGAGAAGGCTATCTTTCTTTTATTAATCCACCTGAACCTGGAGTGATAAACGATGCTAATCAAGATGGTGTATATGAAGTTTTAGTTGGGTATGTCAACACGACCTATGGAGATACACGTGTTCCTATCCCTTCTTTCAATAATAACATTACCATTTCTCAAGGCCAAGAGGATATTGTCGAATTAGTAACCAATAAAGTCCCTTTACAACTGGTTGATAGAAGAAGAATTACATCAGACACAGATGCAGACGGTCTGATTAATGCAATTGACCCTGACGATGATGGAGATCATATTTACAGCAAATATGAAACACAAGGAGAAAATAGATACTGGCAACGTTCTGACGATTTCGATAACGATGAAATAAGTAACTATCTTGATCCTGATGATGAAAATGATGGGATATTTACAGAATTTGAAAACCCAGATCCAAATCAAGATTTCAATCCTAGTGATGCCCAAGACACTGATAATGATGGAATTCCAGATTATTTTGACACAGATGACGATGGAGATGGAATATTGACCATTGACGAAAGGCCAGACCCAAATTTAGATGGAAATCCTGTAGATGCAATTGATAGTGATCAAGATGGAATCCCAGATTATCTAGATCCAGATGATGACAATGATGGTGTAGATACAATTATAGAACGTACTGGTTCACAAATAATCGATACCGATCAAGACGGAATCCCTGATTATCTCGATCCTGATGATGATAATGATGGCATTTTAACACGAGAAGAAATCAACTTCTCTAACATTGATATAGACGGTGACGGAATTCCTAATTACCTCGATACAAATGACGATGGAGACCAACTCAACTCAATTGAGGAAGACTTGAATGCTAACGGAGATCCTACAGATGATGATACTGATCTGGATAGCATTTTTGACGCTTATGAATCTAATCTAGATGATTGTGATCAAGATGGTGTTGTAGATCAATTAGATGCAGAAAACTGTAATCCTTACAACGATAGTGATGGAGATGGTTTCGCTAATATCGATGAATTAAATGCCGGAAATGACCCTAATAATCAAAATGATTTTCCAACGAATTTTGAACAACTCAATCTCAATATTACAGACTTCTTTTCACCTAATGGAGATGGAATTAATGACACCTGGCAGACAGCTGCCATTGAAAGATACCCTAACAATGAAGTTTGGGTCTACTCTAGAGCTGGTATACTAGTCTTTAATAAGCGTAATTATCAAAATGATTGGGATGGAACACAAGATGGAAACTCGCTGCCAGAGGGGAGCTATTATTATTTAATTGACTTTAATCAAGATGGACAAATTGATTATAAA
>WTHV01000194.1 GCA_011525265.1 Alphaproteobacteria bacterium
GTTACAGGATGTCTAGACCAACAGAACATGATCTTGAACAATCAAAATTAACCGTCATTCTCAAAGCAATGAGCAATCTGAGACGTATGCAAATTTTATCTGAATTGGCAGATGGGAATGAATGGTCTGTATCTCAAATTGAACAGGTTATGCCTGAATTGTCACAATCGGCACTCTCGCAACATCTGGCCCGTTTGCGCAAAACAGGCATTGTGAAAACAAGACGCGAATCACAGACAATTTATTATCGGATTGATGATGGTGATGTGAAACGGATTTTGCGGTTATTGAATCATATTTATGCGAATGATCCTGCCAATCGCGGCTATTTAAATTAATTTTTGAGAATTTTTGCGTAAATACAAGCGCTCTTTTACCTTTTCCCGCTCAGAACGCTTGATTTTTCATAGAACTCCTGCGACAAGATGGATACGGTCTAGGCATGCATTTGCTTAGAATGTGGGACTTTGTTGCCAGATGGCTTTGACCTGCGGCAGGGTATTCAAAAAATATGTATATTTATCTTCCTATTGCTGAAGTGTCGCTTCACATAGCCGTGGTCATTGGACTAGGCGGTGGCGTCGGCTTCTTATCAGGTCTTTTTGGCGTGGGTGGCGGCTTTTTGATGACGCCCTTACTTATTTTTCTTGGCGTTCCCTCTGCTGTTGCGGTTGCCACTGAAGCCAATCAAATTGTGGCATCATCAGTATCAGGCGTCCTTGCACATTGGCGACGCGGCAATGTTGATTTCAAGATGGGTGGCATTCTGCTTGCTGGTGGTGTATTTGGCTCAACAGTTGGTGTTTTTCTTTTCGCCCTGTTACAGAAAATTGGTCAAATTGATTTAGTCATCCGACTATCCTATGTCTTTTTCCTTGGTATTATTGGTGCATTAATGCTGATTGAATCAGCGCGCGCGATTTTGCGTGCCCGCCAAGCAGGTGCCCGCCGTGGTAAATTGCATCAGCATAATTTCTTGCATGGCCTGCCATTCAAGATGCGTTTCCGCAAATCAAAGCTTTATATCTCTGCATTATTGCCTTTTACACTTGCTGCCTTTGTTGGCATTTTATCTGCCATCATGGGTGTTGGTGGTGGCTTTATCCTTGTGCCAGCGATGATTTATATTCTTGGCATGCCGACTTCTGTTGTGGTTGGCACCTCATTGTTCCAGATTATTTTTGTCACAGCCAATGTGACTATTTTGCAATCAGTTCAAACACAAACGGTTGATTTTTTACTCGCCGGCCTCTTGCTTCTCGGCGCTGTTGTTGGCGCGCAATTTGGCTCACGTTTTGGGGCAATGCTAAAGGGCGAACAATTGCGCGGGTTGCTTGCGCTTATGGTTCTTGCCGTCAGCCTAAAGCTGGCCTTTGACCTTATTGTGACACCATCAGATTTCTTCACTGTGGAGATTTTGAAATGATGATGTTACGCCCGCTTTATGCCGCACATTTAAAAATCATAGCCGCTTTATTTTGCTTGCTGACCACCTTTGGCCTGCCGCACCCCCTTCATGCCCAAGATAATGTACTTGTGGCAGATGTTTCAGAAGAAAATGTGGCCATTACAACAGGCTTTCACGGCACACAGCTTTTGCTTTTTGGTGCGATTTCCGGCGAAACAGGCGATGATATTGTTGTCATTATCACAGGCCCTGATGGCCCGATTGCCACAAGACGCAAAGACAAGGTGGGCGGCATTTGGGTCAATACCCAATCTGTGATTTGGAAAAATGCCCCGTCTTATTATCAAATTTTTAGCAACCGTGCTCTGGATAAGATCATTCCGACAAGCGAGCAAAACAGGCTTAAAATCGGCTATCGCCATTTGCCATTGCTAACGAAGGAAACAGATATTGCGCCAGCTGACCTTAACAGCACATGGCGTGATGCGCTTGCACGCACCTTAACAGCGGCCAATTTGTGGAAAACCCATGATGACGCTGTTACCATGACAGGCGGTGCGCTATTCCGCCTTGATGTGCCATTGCCAAAAAACATCCGCCCTGGCGATTATGATGTGCGCGTTTTGCATCTAAGAGATGGTGCGCTCTTATCAGAGAAATTTAGCTCAATTAGCGTGAAAAAAAGCGGCATTGGCGCGCTTATTTATCGTTTTGCGCATGAGTACAGCTTCTTTTATGGCATTTTTGCCGTATTATTCGCTGTCGCATCTGGCTGGATCGCAGCAGTAGCTTTCCGCCGCGCTTAATGATATCATTATAGTTGGTATTGAAACAGAGGACTTTCATGGGACAAGATACAGGTGAACGCTTTTTCCTTGTAGTGGT
>WTHV01000165.1 GCA_011525265.1 Alphaproteobacteria bacterium
AGCATGAAATGCTGATGCACCATGCCAATACCACAGGCAATCGCATCTGATGACGAGCGAATATCTGTTTGCGTATCATTGACAAACATAGTGCCAGAATCAGCTTGATAAAAGCCGTAAAGGATAGAGACGAGTGTTGATTTACCAGCGCCATTTTCGCCGATAATGCCATGAATACAGCCACGCTCAACCTGCAATGAGACATTATCATTTGCCTTCACCGCGCCAAATCTTTTGGAAATATTCTCTAAAACAATAGAAAACGGCGGATGACCGCCGTTTCCTGAATGTGATGTCTGTGACATAAAGTGACCTTAGTAAGGGCAGTTTGAGTCTGATAGATAATCGTGAACCACGACCTTACCTGAGAGGATATCTGCACGTGCTGATTCAACGGCCGCTTTGATATCTGCTGTGATAAGGCTGGCATTATTTTCATCCAATGCCCAATCAACGCCGCCTTCAGCTACGCCTAGGATATTCACGCCTGATGTAAATTCACCATTATGCGCATCAATGAATGTTTCATAGGCTGCAACGTCAACGCGCTTTAGCATTGATGTTAGAACAGACCCTGGTGCAAGACCATTTTGGTTTGAATCAACACCAATGGCCAATTTACCAGCATCAGCAGCTGCTTGGATAACACCGCCGCCTGTGCCACCTGCTGCGTGATAGACAACGTCTGCACCACGGTCAATTTGGCTTCTTGTTAGCTCAGCACCTTTGGCAGGGTCATTCCATGCTGATGGTGTTGTGCCTGTCATGTTTTGATACACATCTGCTGATGCATTCACTGACTTCACGCCGCCTTCATAACCACAAGCAAAACGGCTGATAAGCGGGATATCCATACCGCCAACAAAGCCTACCTTACCTGTTTGTGAGGCTTTGGCTGCTGCCACACCTACAAGATATGAGCCTTCATGCTCTTTAAAGGCATATTGGCGTAGGTTCGGAGCATCTAGCCATGATACATCGATGATTGAGAATTTTGTGTCTGGGAATTCTGCTGCCACTGTTGCAATCGCATCAGCTTGGCCAAAGCCCACACCCAAAATCACTGTTGCACCACGCTCTGCCATGCGGCGCATAGCTTGTTCACGCTGTGCTTCGTTTGTGACTTCAAATTCCATTACTTCAATACCAGTTTCATTCTGGAATTTTTGTACGCCGTTCCACACACCCTCGTTAAAAGATTTATCGAACTTACCGCCTAGATCATAGACCACAGCTGGCTTAATGTCGGCCTGCGCTACAGCGCTCATGCCAACAACACCCAGCATTACTGCTGCTGTTTTGAACAAATGTCTCATTTTGTTACTCCCGTTATTTTAGACCGATTTCTTTCAGTCTTTGTTGCAGGAATTCTCCTGCGCTAAAATCCTTGTCCAACTTCACGTCGGGGCGAGGATGTAAAAAGATAGGCATAGAATAGCGCGATTGATTGGCGCTTGCATCAGGATTCACCACGCGATGCGTTGTTGAGGGATAATAATCATGGCTGGCGAGTGATAACATATCGCCATTATTGATTGTGATCATACCTGCATCACAAGAGATATCATGCCAAACCCCTTGCTTATCCTTTGCTTGCAAGCCAGGCTGTGAGCCAGCAAGAAGCAAAGTGATTAAGTTAATATCCTCATGGGCGGCGGCGCGAATAGCGCCCTCTTCAACCGTCTCTTCCATGGGCGGATAATGTAAAATACGCAACAAACTCATCAGTGATTCGCCCATCATCTCATGAAGGGGCATTGTGAATTTGCGTCTCACCTCATCTGGCGTCTCATCTTGCAACCAGCTAAGAAGCTCAATACCAAGATTTGTTAAATCATTATGAATGGCTCTTGTCTGTGTCTCCAAGCTTTCTGGCACACGTCCCCATGTATAGACATGATAAAATTCTTTTAAGTCTTTGACTGTCTGACCTTTGGCATTTTCTGAACGGAAGGGGAAATAGCCATCTTGATTCTCTGGATCACGCAAAAAATCATGCTTGGTATCTGAGGCAAAAAAATTGCCCCAATCTTGATAAATTTGCGAAATACGCGCTTCTGTGATGGAGTGATTCGCTAAAACAGCGAATCCCGTATTATGAAGCGAGCGCGCTAATGCCTGTTTGGCATCTGGTGCTTGATAGTCAATTGTTTCAATATTCATAACGGCCACCTAGCTTTTTTGATAGTCTATTACCTACTTATCTGCGCCCTGTCCTTGACGCTTGGCATGACAGGCATCACCCATTTTAGATAGACTTAAATAATGCGCCTTCACCTTTTCAACATCAACCCCGATCGCAATTTTTGCGTTTGTGCGCGCTAATTGCGCATCTGGGACTGTTTGCCCGATAGCAGGCCCCTCGCAGATCACACGTACCGGCACATAGCGGTATTCAAACAAATCCGGGTCTGTTAGCGCAATAATGGCGCATGGATCATGCAACACACATAAAACCTCCTCATAAACAGAGGCATAAAAGCGCGCATAGAATTGTGAAATATCATTAATGAAACTGCCAATAGAGCCGCTTTCATCAGCAATTGATTGATAGTCTTGAGGATAGCACATCACTTGTGTTGTCACATCAAGCCCTATCATCACCACTTCCCATGGCGCGCCAAAGACAATATCAGCGGCATGAGGGTCGTTCCAGATATTGGCTTCGGCATAATCTGTCACATTGCCCGGGACAAAGCCTGCCCCACCCATAATCGCAACTGATTTCACATGATTCACCAAATCAGGATCACGCTGCAGCGCAATGGCAATATTGGTCAATGGCCCTACTGGGCATAGTGATATCTCTCCTGAATGTGCGCGGCAGGTCTCAATGATATAATCTGCAGCATCAAGTGCGTGCGCTGTGCCTTTTGGGTTTTGGGCAGGCAGGTCACCAAACCCCTCATCACCATGGACATAATAGCTTGGCTCATTGGGCGTTTGGACAAGTGGTTTTGACGCCCCTTTGGCAACATCAAGGGGATAAGCCGCCTGTTCAGAAAGAAACAGCGCATTGCGTGTGGCTTGTTCAACATTCACATTCCCGAAAATCGTGGTAAGGCCAACAACCTCAATACGCGGGTCAGCAAAAGCCATATGAATCGCCATAGCATCATCAATGCCGGGATCTGTATCAATAATAATCTTCTGCTTTTTCATAATATCTTTCCTGTAGGTTTGGCCTAAATGTGAGGCCTATAGCTCTGCTAATGCTGGTATGGCATCAGCTGTGCCGAACCTTGTCACTTGAATAGACGCCGCTTTGCTTGCGATTGCCATCGCTTGGCTGATAGATGCCCCATGTGATAGCTGGGCAAGCAAGAAGCCGAGATAGGTATCCCCTGCCCCAGTTGTATCAACGGCTTTTACCTGCTCAGATGGTTGAAACAGCGCCCCCTCCTTGCCCCAATAATAGGCCCCTTGCGCGCCTTTTGTGACAACAAGATGTGGCAGACCCCACGCCTCTGGTGCTTTGCCTAATGCCGCCGCAATTTCAGCAGCTTCCCCTTCATTGACCACAAGCAAATCAACGTCATCTATCAGTGCCAATAGCTTGTCTTTAACAAAGGGGGCGGCAGAATAACATATCTGCAAGCCTTTTGATTTTGCTGTTTTCAAAAAGGCCTCACCCAAATTTGTCTCATTTTGCGTAAGCGCCCAATCACCGGCCTTTGCGCCTTCAAGTGCCTTTGTCATTTGGGAGTCTGTTAGCGCATGATTCGCCCCTGCCATCAGCAAGATTTGATTCTCACCAGAGGCATCATCAATCACCACAATCGCATGACCCGTTGGCACATCACCACGTGCAATATGCGTTAAATCAACGCCTGCTTGTGCCATTAATGCGATATGCGCCTCATCATCTTTGTGAATTTGCCCAATATGATAGACCTCAGCACCGCCACGTGCCAATGCGACTGACTGATTTGCCCCTTTACCACCAAGCCCTTGCGAGAATGACAATGCGCCAAGTGTCTCACCTGGTTTTGGCAGATGAGGGACTTTGTAAAAATAATCAAGATTAATAGAACCAAGATTAAAAACAGTCATAAATTTCGTTAGCCTTTATCCTGTGTGATAGAGGGTGATTTTGCCCTAATCAGCCTTTGTTCATCTCGTTTAGCGCGTTTATCTTCTCTTGTGCTTGCAAGGGCATTTAACTTGCCATCTGCCAAGCAAGAAGGGCATAAACACGTGCCATCAAGCTGATAGTTGAACTTCATATTCGGGCTTGTCATGCACCAACAATCACCTGCTTCACCGGTTTTACAGCGAAAATCAGCACCGCACTCAGTGCAAATAGTCGGCACATTGCGCGCCTTATCATATAATTTATCTTCCATGCTAGCCTCATGAAACAAATAGCCTTACCCATCAGCCTGACAGAGCGCTGATGAAATGCAAGTGCTATTCACCGCCATTGGCTTTTGACCATTCCTTAGGCGCATTTAAAAAGGCCTCAACACGTGCCACCCGCTCTTGTGAATAGGCTGGGTTTGCCTTAATCGCTGCTAGCACGTCCCACCAGGTGGCAAGATAATGCAAGCTGACATTTTCTTCTGCCAATTTTGCCATCGCATCTTTGAAAATATCATAATAGAAAATGACAAAAATATGATTTACCTCAGCGCCTGCTGTACGAATGGCATTGATGAAATTCAGCTTTGAGCCACCATCAGTTGCCAAATCTTCGACAAGCAAAATATGCTGACCCTCTTCGATAAGCCCTTCAATTTGCGCATCGCGGCCAAAGCCTTTTGGCTTTTTGCGGATATATTGCATGGGCTTGTCCATATTCTCAGACATCCAAGCGGCAAAAGGTATGCCTGCTGTCTCACCACCTGCCACAGCATCATAAGGCTTATCAGCTGATAGCGATGACATCATTTTTGCGCCTTCATCCATCAAAAAGCGTCTGATTTCAGGAAAAGAAATAATCTTTCGGCAATCAATATAAACAGGGCTCGCCTTGCCTGAGGTGAAAATAAACGGCTTATCATCAGAGATATGCACCGCTTCAATATCAAGAAGCATTTGGGCAACTTTTTGGCCAACGGGCAGTAACTCATCTTGGCTCATCATCTTATCTCTTTCTTGTCTTAACCGCTTGTCACGCGCACCTTGTTTTGCAAAAGGTCGCTTCTATATATCTGTGCCAGTTCTACCCTAGCGAGGTATGAAAATCCAGTCCTTGCGCGCACTGACTAGGTCATATCATCTGGTTTTTTGCGCCTCATGAAAAAGGCGCCCATCGTGACACCAACACCAATGATAACAATCATTAATGTCGCAATGGCATTAATTTCTGGCGTTACCCCAAGGCGCACTTTGGAAAAGATCACAATCGGCAATGTTGACGAGCCTGGGCCACTGACAAAACTGGCAATCACCAAATCATCAAAGCTTAAGGTGAATGTCAAAAGCCATGCTGAAATGATAGCAGGGGCAATAAGAGGCAATGTGACAGAGAAAAAGACAAAAGGTTGTCTTGCCCCTAAATCCATTGCCGCCTCTTCCAGCCCTTTATCAAATTGCCGTAAACGTGCTTGAATGACGACGGCTGCAAAACACATCCCAAAGGTTGCATGAGCGATGATAATCGTATCAATCCCCCGTCCCTGTGGCCAGCCAAGCAGCTGTTCCATCGCGATGAATAACAACAGCATTGATAAGCCCATCACCACCTCTGGTATTACCAAAGGCGCAGAGGCAAGCGCTGAGAGTAACAGGCGGCCACGAAACCGGCCAAAACGCACAAAGCACGCCGCAATCAGCACACCAAATATTGTCGATAAGCTTGCCGCTACACCAGCGATTAATAAAGATTTCCCAAGTGCCTCAAGCAAAGCCTCATTACCGAATAAAACGCCATACCATTTCCATGAAAATCCTGCCCATACAGATGATAATTTGCCAGCATTAAAGCTATAGACCATCATGACAACAACAGGAATATAAAGTGCCAAAAAGCCACATATGCCAAGAAGGATAAACAGACGCGGAACTTGCCTAACCATCAGACCGCCTCCTGATTATGGGCATCATCATTGCGGTCAACATGGCGCATATAAATGATAGGCCCAGCGACAATCACCATCAATATCAGCGCAATGGCGGCCGCAACTGGCCAATCACGATTGCGGAAAAATTCTGTCCATAAGACCTTGCCGAGCATCAGCTGATCAGGCCCACCAAGTAGCGCTGGGATAACAAATTCGCCAACCGCAGGAATAAAGACAAGCAAGCAGCCTGCAATAATCCCCGGAAGTGAGAGTGGCAAGGTAATGGTGCGGAAAATTGTAGCACTGCTTGCGCCCAAATCAGCGGCCGCCTCATTAAGCGTATGATCAAGGCGCGTTAAGGTGGCATAAAGCGGCAAAATCATCAAAGGCAGATAGGTTAGTAACATACCCATATAGACAGAAAATTCTGTCTGCATCATCTTTATTGGCGCATCAATAATACCAAGCCATAGTAGAATCGCATTCACAAACCCATTAGGATTCAAAAGGCCAATCAACGCATACATACGCAACAAGCTTGATGTCCAAAATGGCAATAATACCAAAATCAGCAAGACCAGCCTTGTGCGCTCATCAGTGCGCGCAATCCAATAGGCCATCGGGTAGGCAAAAAGCAGGCAGATAATCGTAGAAAAAAAGGCAATCCGAACAGAATTCACCGCAGGGCCAACATAATCATCGGCATAGTCAATCAAAAGGCCATAATTGCCTAAATTGAAGTTGGTGAAAAACCCTTCCTCACCAAACCCCCATAAGGGTTTAAAAGGCGGTATGCCGCGGCGCGCTTCTGTGAAAGACACTTGTGCCATCTCGATTAATGGCAGGGCAAAAAACACCACAAGCCATAAAAGAGGCAGTCCAATCACCAGGGTGCGGCCATAATGGGCTAACAGCCTTTTTGCTGATAGGTCTTTGGCCATCTTTTGTGACATCACAGCCCCCCTATGCGCCCTATTGCTCGAGGACAATGGCATCTTTCGCATCAAAGCTTGCCACAGCTTGTTCATCCCATGTGAATTCCGCTTCATCACGACGACGATTAGACAGCAAGATTTTCAACATTGTGCCATCTTTGGTGCGCGCTCTGACATGTGTCACAGAGCCTAAATACCCCATTTCTTCGATGATAACAGCCACCTGATTTGGCCCTTTTGGCTCACCACGATGCAAGTTTATCTTCTCTGGCCGCAAGGCAATTGTCACCTCAGCCTCTGCGCCAAGCGGCCCATCATAGGCAGCCGTGATATCGCAGATACCGCGTGCTGTTAAAATGCCTTTATCTGTTTTTGTAACTGTTGCAGGCAAAAAGCTGACCTGCCCTAAAAAATCAGCCAAGAACTTAGAGGTTGGACGATCATATAGCTCTTGCGGTGTGCCTGTTTGGACAAGATGGCCCTTATCCATAACCCCAATTTGAGAGCCGATAGACATGGCCTCTTCTTGGTCATGCGTGACAACCACAAAAGTCGTCCCAAGATCTTCTTGAATATTGACCAATTCAAATTGCGTATCTTCGCGCAATTTCTTATCAAGCGCAGCAAGCGGCTCATCAAGCAATAAAACTTTTGGCCTCCGTGCCAGCGCGCGTGCCAAAGCAACACGTTGCTTTTGGCCACCAGAGAGCTGATCAGGGGCACGATTCCCCATCCCCTCAAGACGGACAAGCT
>WTHV01000112.1 GCA_011525265.1 Alphaproteobacteria bacterium
TGCCCTTATCGGCTGTATCAGTAAAAGCAACCACAACAGAACGCCTTGGATTTACGGGGCGCGGTGAAGGTATTGCAGCCCAAGCATCTGCGACCATCACGCTACCGATTTAGGAGCACTACCCATGAAACCAATGGCAAAGCAATTGGCTATCACTATCGCCACTTTGGGCCCTATTGGCACATCACTGCCAGCACCTGGGACTTTTGGCTCTCTTACCGCGTTGATTGCTGGTTATTTCATCCTCTCAGCAGGATGGTTCTTATTGGCAGCTGCCACGCTCATCGCGCTTATTGTCGGGGTGTGGGCATCAAACATCTATGAGGCACAATCAGGCAAAAAAGATGCCTCTGAGGTCATCATTGATGAGGTTGCAGGGCAATGGTCTGTCTTATTGGTAGCACCACTTAGCCTTGAAGGTTTTATTGCCGCATTTCTTCTTTTCCGCTTCTTTGATATCACCAAGCCCTTCCCTGTGAATAAGGCAGAGGCGATTGAAGGCGGCTTTGGGGTTATGGCAGATGATATGGTGGCTGGTTTCCTTGCAGGGGTTGGGCTGATTGCGCTTATGGCAAGCGGGCTGATTGCCCCTATCCTATGAGGACGCCTATGAGTGATTTAGCACAAGACCTTATAAGCCGCTTAGCTGCCAAAGGCTGGCAGATAAGATGCGCTGAATCTTGTACCGCAGGCCTTATCAGCGCGACATTGACCTCTGTTTCCGGCTCATCTGATGTGGTTGACAGGGGGTTTGTGACCTACAGCAATCAGGCCAAAGAAGAGATGCTGAATGTTCAGGCAAAAACGCTTGAGACCTATGGCGCGGTATCAGCTGAAACAGCCTTTGAAATGGTTGTCGGCACGCACGCGAGCCATGAAGATACCATTGCCTCACTATCCGTCACAGGTATTGCAGGGCCAAATGGCGGCACCACAGAAAAGCCTGTTGGCACAGTTTATATTGGCACAAGCATTCCAAGCCAGGAGCCTGTTATCACGCACAATCTATTTGATGGTGACAGAGAGTCTGTGCGCGCGCAAACGGTTGAGGCCGCTCTTATCCAACTGCGTGATATGCTGATTTAAGATTTCGTGCCATAGAGCGCATCGGCGCGCGCTTCAAAAGCACTTACCATGCGTTTCACCGCTTCTGTAAACAAGCTTTCAATCACAGTTTGCAAAATGCGTGAGTTAAATTCGAAATCAACATAAAAGTCAATTTCGCAGCCCTGCTCATGCGGTAAAAAGCGCCATGTGTTTTTCAAATATTTAAACGGGCCTTCGGCATATTCCACATGAATTTCCATTGCCGCCTCATCAAGGCGTACATAAGAGGTAAAGCGCTCTTTAAACACTTGAAAACCAATGATAAGATCAGCAACTAGCTGTTCTTCATCTTTGGATTTCACACGTGCGGCAAGGCACCAAGGCAAGAACTCTGGATATTTTGCGACATCTGCCACAAGCGCATATAAATGCTCTGGCTTATGACTTAAAACGCGCTTTTCAGCATGTTGTGTCATGAGGTGCCTGCTAATTTTGCCTCGCGGGCGGCACGCAATGCCGCGAAATCAGCATCAGCATGATAAGAGGAGCGTGTCAGCGGTGTTGATGACATCATCAAAAAGCCTTTCGCCTCACCTTGCGTGGCATAGGCTTTGAATTGATCAGGGGTAACAAACCTATCAACGGCGGCATGTTTTGGCGTTGGTTGAAGATATTGACCAATTGTCATAAAATCCACATCAGCTGAGCGCAAATCATCCATCAATTGCCCCACCTCTTCATCTTCTTCGCCAAGGCCAACCATAATGCCTGATTTGGTAAAGATAGAAGCATCAAGACGTTTTACATCTGCTAGGATTTGCAATGAATGGAAATAGCGTGCTCCGGGGCGAATTGAGGGATAGAGGCGCGGGACTGTCTCTAAATTATGATTAAATACATCAGGGCGTGCCTCAACAACAACTTCTAGCGCACCCTCTTTGCGCAAAAAGTCAGGGGTTAGGATCTCAATGGTTGTTAAGGGTGAGGCCACTCTTATCGCTTTGATTGTTTGTGCGAAATGCAATGCGCCCCCATCATCAAGGTCATCCCTATCAACAGAGGTAATCACCACATGACTCAAGCCCAATTTTGCCACCGCTTCTGCCACATTTTCTGGCTCATGCGGGTCAAGCAAATCAGGACGGCCTGTGGCAACATTACAAAAGGCACAAGCACGGGTGCAAATAGACCCTAAGATCATCATTGTGGCATGCTTATTCGCCCAACATTCCCCAATATTTGGGCAGGCTGCCTCTTCACAAACCGTGACCAAATTCAAATCACGCATTAATTCACGCGTTTCGGCAAAGGCCTCTGAGGTTGGCGCTTTGACACGTAACCAGTCAGGGCGTTTTGGCTGTGGCTTATCGGGGTTGCGTCTTTTTTCAGGATGACGCTTTGCCCCTAATGTGACATTTGGAGATGGCATATTTGCCCCTTATGACAAAATACTCGGACTGCCCTAGAAATGGATCGCTCTATCATAGGCGTCAAGGACTGATTCATGCATTGCTTCTGACAATGTTGGGTGCGGGAAGATGGTTTGCATCAATTCAACCTCTGTTGTCTCAAGCGTTCTGGCAATCGCATAGCCTTGGATCATCTCTGTGACTTCTGGGCCAATCATATGTGCGCCAAGCAATTCGCCTGTCTTTTCATCAAAGATTGTCTTAATCATCCCCTCATCATCACCAAGAGCAATCGCCTTACCATTCGCCAAAAATGGGAAACGGCCAACCTTAATTTTATGGCCTGCTTTTTTAGCCGCATCTTCGGTGAGGCCAACTGATGCAATTTGTGGGCGACAATAGGTACAGCCCGGCACCGTATTATCACCAATAGCATGAACATCTTTCATGCCGGCAATTTTTTCAATGCAGATGATGCCTTCATGGCTTGCTTTATGTGCCAACCATGGCGCGCCTGTCACATCACCGATGGCATACACCCCTGCCTCACCGGTCGCACCATAGCCATCAGTTACGATATGACCACGGTCAATCTTCACCTTTGTGCCCTCAAGGCCTAGATTTTCAGAATTGCCGACAATGCCAATCGCCATGATAATGCGCTCAGCCTGAAGTGTCTGTGTTTTACCTGACACATCAATTGTGGCTGTGACAACCTCTTTGCCTTTATCAAGCTTTTGCAATTTCGCAGAGGTAAGAATTTTCATACCGCGCTTTTCAAACGCTTTATGCGCCATTGCGGAAATCTCAGCATCTTCAGCATTTAAAATGCGATCCATGGCCTCAACAACTGTTACGTCAACGCCCATATCACGATAAAAGCTAGCAAATTCAATGCCAATCGCACCAGAACCAACAACAATGAGAGATTTTGGCATGGTTTGCGGTACCATCGCATCACGATAGGTGACGATTTGCTTGCCATCTGCTTCCATATTGGGAATTTGACGTGCTCTTGCACCTGTTGCGATGATCACATGAGAGGCTGTGATATCTTGTGCGGCTTTGCCAGTCACTGAGATAATCCGCTTTGACCCTGATTTCGCGCCAAGCTTTGCCACACCGTCAATCACATCAACTTTATTCTTTTTCAAAAGATGTGCAACACCCCCCGATAGACGATTAGCCACACCGCGTGAGCGTTCAACAACCTTGGCAAGGTTAACCTTCACCTCGCCTGTGACTTCAATCCCATAATCTGACAAATGTTCAAGATTATGGCGTAATTCAGCCGCCCGCAAAAGCGCCTTTGTGGGAATACAACCCCAATTAAGGCAGATGCCCCCTAGATGCTCTTTTTCTACCACAGCTGCTTTCATACCAAGCTGAGATGCGCGTATAGCCGCAACATAACCGCCAGGGCCACCGCCAATTACCACAACATCATAGTCTTTTTGATTTGCCATCGTCTTTGCCTATCTGCCTTGCATCACACAAGCATTAATACAGGGTTTTCAATCAGCTCTTTAAAGACCTGAAGCCATTGTGCCCCTAGTGCCCCATCAACAACACGGTGGTCAGCTGATAAGGTCACGCTCATCACTGTTGCAACAGCCAATTGACCATCTTTGACAACAGGACGCTGTTCACCGGCACCAACGGCGAGAATCGCGCCTTGTGGTGGGTTGATAACGGCCGCAAATTCCTTAATCCCAAACATCCCAAGATTTGAGATGGTAAAGGTACCACCTGCATAGGCAGATGGCGGCAATGTGCCATCTCGTGCCTGTGTGGCAAGCGTCTTTGAAATTTGTGAAATCTCTGCCAAGCCTTTATTTTGCGCGGCAGGAATAACAGGCGTGACAAGACCGCCATCAAGCGCCACCGCAATACAAACATCTGCATTAGCGAAATAACGACAGCCCTCTGCCTCGTAGGAGCCATTGACATCTGGCACCTTCATCAACGCATGGGCGGCGGCACGAACAATCATATCATTGACTGAGATTTTCACACCATCAGCAGCAGCGGCATTCATCGCCTTTCGTGCGCTAAGGAGCGTATCAATCTCGCAGTCAATGGTCAGATAGAAATGTGGTGCATTCTGTTTTGATTCTGTCAGGCGCTGTGCAATTGTGCGGCGCATGGCGCTATGAGGCACAAACCTATCTTCAGCTGAAAGGCTTGCTTGCACAGGCGTTGCAACAGAGGCGCTAGCGGCAGATGGTGACACACCTTGTGATAGGGCTGTTTCAACATCATGCTTAATGATACGACCATTTGGCCCTGTGCCATTTAAGCTATCAAGCGGCAAGTCATTTTGCGCCGCAATTCTGCGGGCAAGCGGGCTTGCAAAAACACGCGCACCTTTATTAGCGACTGGTGTAGGCGCAACAGGGGCAGATTGATCTGGCGCAGGCTCTGCCACAACAGGCGCTTCTTTTGACGGCTCTGCTGACGGTACCGCAGGAGTTGATGAGGCTGATGGCGCTGATGGGCTATCTTCTGCAGTGACAGATGCCACATCCTCGCCCTCTTCGGCTAACACAGCGATCACAGCATTCACAGGCACATTTTGCGCCCCTGCTTCAACAGCAATGATGGCCACAACGCCCTCATCAATGGCTTCGACTTCCATTGTTGCCTTATCTGTTTCAATCTCGGCAATCACATCACCTGAGCGCACTTCATCACCGACTTTGACAAGCCAACGGGCAAGCGTGCCATCTGTCATTGTTGGCGACAATGCCGGCATTTTAATCGAAATAGACATATTAGCGGCCTCCTTCGCGATAACAGGCTTTATGAACAGCGCGCACAATGTCATCAATTTGCGGCAAAGCTAGCTTTTCTAGATTTTCTGCATAAGGCATTGGGACATCTTTCCCTGTCACACGCTCAATCGGCGCATCAAGATAATCGAAACATAATTCCATCATCTGCATACCAATCTCTGCGCTAACGCCTGCAAATGGGAAGCCTTCTTCTGTACAGACAAGGTGATTTGTCTTTTGCACTGATTTGACAATTGTCTCACTATCCAATGGGCGGATGGTGCGCAAATCAATCACTTCGGCAGAAATACCTTGTTCTGCTAGGGCATCTGCCGCTTCTAGCGCGCGGCCAACCATGATAGAGAAGGCTGTAATTGTTACATCTGTGCCTTCACGAACCACTTTGGCTTTACCAATTGGCACAGTCCAATCATCATGGTCTGGCACTTCAAAAGACTGGCCATACATGACTTCATTTTCTAGGAAGATCACTGGATTTGGGTCTCTAATGGCTGATTTTAAAAGGCCTTTAGCATCTGCTGCTGACCAAGGTGATACCACCTTCAAACCAGGGCAATGGGCATACCAGCTTGCATAGCATTGTGAATGCTGTGCCGCCACACGACTTGCCGCACCATTTGGACCACGGAACACAATCGGACAGCCCATCTGACCACCAGACATATAAAGTGTCTTAGCCGCAGAGTTAATAATATGGTCAATTGCCTGCATCGAAAAATTGAATGTCATAAATTCAATCACAGGGCGAAGCTCACCAAAAGCAGCACCAACACCAAGGCCAGCAAAGCCATGTTCTGTAATCGGTGTATCAATCACGCGCTTATCTGAGAATTCATCCAAAAGCCCTTGGGTCACTTTATAAGCGCCCTGATATTCCGCGACCTCTTCCCCCATGATGAAGACACGCTCATCAGAGCGCATTTCTTCAGCCATCGCATCACGCAAAGCTTCACGCACAGTCATTGTTGTTGTTGGCCCATCCCAATCAAGCTCTTCTTGAATAGATGAGGCTGATGGCTGTGCTGGCGCTGTTGGGGCTGTTGGTGCAGCAGGAGCTTCTGCAACAGATAAGGTGGCAGGGGCGTCATTGGCCTCTTCCCCCTCACCTGCAAGGCGCGCAATTACAGCGCCAACGGCAACATTATCTGTGCCTTCAGCAATAATGATTTCGCTGACTACGCCCTCATCAACCGCTTCAACTTCCATTGTTGCTTTATCTGTTTCAATCTCAGCAAGCAAATCGCCTGAGCGCACTTCATCACCTTCTGAGACAAGCCATTTTGACAAACGACCTTCCGTCATTGTCGGGGACAAGGCAGGCATTTTAATTTCAATAGCCATGATATTTTCCTTAACTTTCGCTAAAAATGCGGGCTTTAAGCGTTATCAACAAGGATGTCTGTATAAAGCTCATCCTCATGTGGTAGCGGTGAGGTTAAGGCAAAGTCAGTGGCGTCTGTCACCACCTGTTTTACCTGCTTATCAAGCGCCTTTAGCGCCTCTTCTTCGACACCTTCACGCACAAGCATTTCTTTGAGCTGATCAATTGGATCATGCTGTTTACGCATGGAATCAACTTCTTCTCTGGTGCGGTATTTCGCTGGGTCTGACATAGAGTGACCACGATAGCGATAGGTCTTCATTTCCAAAATATACGGCCCCTTGCCTGAACGGCAATGTTCAAGCGCAATTTCACCAGCCGCTCTGACCGCAAGCACATCCATGCCGTCAACCTGCATACCAGGAATGCCATACCCCTTGCCTCTATCACATAGGTCTTGACCTGCTGCGGCACGGTTAACGGCCGTACCCATGCCATATTGATTATTCTCAATCACAAAGATAACTGGCAAGCTCCACAAAGCGGCCATATTGAATGTCTCATAGACCTGACCTTGGTTGACCGCACCATCACCCAAATAGGCCATATTGACCTTGCCATCATTTTTATATTTATGCGCAAAGGCAAGACCCGCACCAATTGGTACCTGTGCGGCAACAATACCGTGACCGCCATAAAAATTCTTCTCGCGGCTAAACATATGCATAGAGCCGCCCTTACCTTTGGAATAGCCACCCTCACGGCCTGTTAGCTCAGCCATCACACCAGCCGCTTCCATACCGCAGGCCAACATATGACCATGGTCGCGATAAGAGGTTACAATTGAATCCCCTTCTTCGGCGACCGATTGCAAACCAACAACCACAGCTTCTTGTCCAATATAAAGATGGCAGAAACCACCAATCTCACCCATGCCATACAGCTGACCGGCTTTTTCTTCAAATCGGCGGATTAACAACATGTCATGATACAGCGCCTTCAGGACATCTGTTTCAGGCATATCATTTTTTAAAGCTTTTGAGTCTTTAAGTGCTTTAGGAGGACGACCGCGCTTTTG
>WTHV01000251.1 GCA_011525265.1 Alphaproteobacteria bacterium
TGCTTGGCCGCGTTGTTGACGCGCTTGGTAACCCAATTGATGGCAAAGGCCCGCTTGAAGATGTCAACCGTACACGTGTTGAAGTAAAAGCGCCTGGCATTATGCCACGCCAATCTGTGCATGAGCCAATGCAAACAGGCCTAAAGGCGATTGACAGCCTTATCCCTGTTGGCCGTGGTCAGCGTGAATTGATTATTGGTGACCGTCAAACAGGTAAGACAGCGATTGCGATTGACGCCTTTATCAACCAGAAGGCAACAAATGATGCCGCCGGTGATGATGAGTCTAAAAAGCTATTCTGTATTTTTGTTGCGGTTGGCCAGAAGCGTTCAACAGTTGCACAAATCGTGCGTACGCTCGAAGAAAATGGCGCAATGGAATATTCAATTGTTGTGGCTGCCACAGCATCTGATCCTGCACCAATGCAGTTCCTAGCGCCATTTACAGCGGCTGCGATGGGCGAATATTTCCGTGATAATGGTATGCACGCTCTTGTGGTTTATGATGATTTGTCAAAGCAAGCTGTGGCTTATCGCCAGATGTCATTGCTTCTTCGTCGTCCTCCGGGCCGTGAAGCCTACCCTGGTGACGTATTCTTCTTGCATTCACGTCTTCTTGAGCGTGCGGCGAAATTGAATGCAGATAATGGTTCAGGCTCATTAACAGCATTGCCAGTGATTGAAACACAAGCTGGTGACTTGTCAGCCTATATTCCAACAAATGTTATCTCGATTACAGATGGTCAGATCTTCCTTGAGACAGAATTGTTCTATAAGGGTATTCGTCCAGCTGTGAACGTTGGTCTGTCAGTATCTCGTGTGGGTTCAGCCGCACAGATTAAAGCGATGAAGCAGGTTGCTGGTTCAATTAAGCTTGAATTGGCCCAATATCGTGAGATGGCCGCCTTTGCGCAGTTCGCCTCTGATATGGATGCCTCAACACGCCAATTGCTTGAGCGTGGTGCACGTTTGACTGAATTGTTGAAACAGCCACAATATTCCCCTTTGACTGTTGAAGAGCAAGTTGTTGTTATCTTCGCTGGTGTGAAGGGCTATTTGGATGCGTATCCTGTATCTGAAGTGGGTCGTTTCGAAGCAGGTCTGATGGAACATATCCACAGCGCAGGCAAGGATATCTTGAAGACTATCCGTGAAGAGCAAAAGCTTTCTGATGAAACAGAAGCCAAATTGCGTGCTGAAATCGAAACTTTTGCAAAGTCATTTGCTTAAACAGTTTAGGCCCTGAGGGATAAGCCAATGGGCCTAACTATCGTAGCAATCAGATAGGGCTGGAGACAACTCGATGCCAAATTTGAAGGATCTAAAGACGCGCATTGATAGCGTCAAATCCACGCAGAAAATCACATCTGCGATGAAGCTCGTCGCGGCCGCAAAGCTGCGTCGTGCCGAAGAGGTTGCGCAGGCCTCACGTCCTTATTCAACAAGAATGAATGACGTGATCGCCTCATTGGCTTCTAAGGCTGATGCGTCATCTGCGCCAGCGCTTTTGGTCGGTCGCCAAGATGCCAAGGCGCATTTGCTAGTGATTATTTCTGCTGATAAGGGGCTTTGTGGTGGCTTTAATGCGTTCATCACAAGGGCCGCTCGTAAAATCATTGCTGAAAAAGAAGCCGCTGGCGAGACAGTTATGGTTTATGTCGTTGGACGTAAATCAGCTGATTCACTTGGCGCTGAAATTGCAGATAAGACTTTTGCTCGTATCGAAGGCATCCAAGGCAAGGCTGTCTTTGGTGATGCTGAAGATATTGCGGCAAAAATTATTGAAGGTTTTGAGGCAGGCACATTTGATGGTGTTTCAATGCTGTTCAATAAGTTTGTGAACGTTATCAAGCAAGACGTCACACACACCTCTTTGATTCCTGCTGAAATTGGCACAGTCGAAGAGGCTGAGGCAACTGGCCTTGAAGCCTCTTATGAATATGAGCCAGATGAAGAAGAAATTCTAAAGGCTTTATTGCCACGTAATTTGGCAACACAGCTATTCAGTGCTTTGCTTGAATCTTCTGCATCAGAATTGGCAGCAAGAATGACAGCGATGGATAACGCAACACGTAATGCGGGTGATATGATTGACCGCCTTACACTTGTCTATAACAGAACCCGTCAGGCGAACATCACCAAGGAATTGATTGAAATCATTTCTGGTGCTGAAGCGCTCTAACGTAACGTAATTTTTAAAGAAGCCCGGAGTAACAAACCCATGGCAAATGCAGTTGGAAAAATTTCTCAGGTCATCGGCGCGGTTGTCGATGT
>WTHV01000185.1 GCA_011525265.1 Alphaproteobacteria bacterium
GTTGATAGGGCTTCGGCTAGCAAATTTGCCCCTTCTGGTAAATCAGAGACAAGCACAAAGGGCGCTGGTACCTTATCCTCATAGAATTGTCCTAAAAAGGCGGCGAGCGTCTCTTCTTTGCTTGCCTCATTCACATGAGCAGGGAAATAGGCTTTATTGCCGTAATTTGTCGCATTGCGGATAAAGAAAACTTGGATACAGACTTGCCCGCCATCTTTGGCAATGGCGATCACATCAGCATCTTTGATCCCATCAATATGAATATCTTGTGAGGCTTGAATGGCTGTTAGCGCTCTGATTCGGTTGCGCCATAATGCGGCAGTTTCAAATTCTAACGCATCTGAGGCTTTGCTCATCTCAGCGGCATAGCTCTTTTGCACCTCATCTGACTTGCCTGATAAAAAGCGACGCGCGGCGTTCAGCTGTTCTCGATAATCTTGCTTGCTGACCAGCCCTGCACAAGGGCCTGTGCATCTTTTGATTTGATATTGCAAGCAAGGCCGGCTTCTTGTGGCAAAATCATTGTCAGAACAAGTGCGCAACATAAAGGCTCTGGTCATAGAGGTGATGGTGCGGTTGACTGCGCCTGCCGAGGCAAAGGGGCCAAAATAATCGCCTTTTTTTGACTGAGGGCCGCGATGTTTTACAAGCCTGCCAAAATCATGATCGCCTGTTAACATAATATGGGCAAAAGATTTATCATCGCGAAGCAAGATATTATAGCGTGGGCGTAATTGCTTAATCAGATTTGATTCAAGAAGAAGGGCTTCAACTTCAGTGGCTGTGACAATGATTTCAAGATGCTTGGTTTCTGCGACCATGCGCATCAACCTGCCATTTAGATTTGTCGGGCGTGTATAGCTTGGCACTCTTTTTGAGAGATCACGCGCCTTGCCCACATAAAGCGCATCCCCATTCTCATCAAGCATGCGATAAACACCTGCCTTTGATGGCAGGGATTTTAACTGGCCTTTGAGATAAGCAAGCCCTTGTGCAAAATCAGCATCAGGCGCGCCCTTATCCTCAGCAAGATTTGCCCCATCATCATTATGTGGTGTGTCGGTCATAAAGTGGCCCGTTTCAGTTTTTTAAAATAATGCGTCAGGCAAAAGGTTGTGTGAACATGATACAAAACCACTTAGCGCAAGCCAAGTCACACAGCCGTGAAAGTAATACAATCACGCTATTTCAGAGGCTTAGCTGCTCCACCACTAACCTTGGCTAATAGGATTGTTCCATCGGTGCGAATCCGACATAGATTCGGGTGAAACACTTATCCCCGAAACCTGTGGATAAGTTTGTTGAAAACTTTCCCAAAATTGCTGTGTTGCCTTGTTGAACTTGACTTTCCCATAAAATGACCAAAAAATAGGCAAAATTCAAATAGTCAAAAGAATCAGTAACTTAACGTAAATCAAGCCCCTTTTTTCTAAATTTCATAGCTTTTTTTTCTTCGACCTGCCTCAAATAAGGCAAAAATCATAAACTGTGCAAAACTTTTGGTTGTGTAGACTAAAATTGCACAGCAAGGAATACAAAATAAAAGCCAACAAAAACAAAGCCAATTGGCCTTTTTAGGCTTGTTCTTGAGATAATAAAAGCGGTGATAAGACAGGTTGCTAAGCCGAACGCATAAAGCGTGCCATTTGAAATATCAGCGCTTCGATTCAAAGGTGCGAGAAGTGCTGTTGTGCCTAAAATCATCCCGAGGTTAAAAATATTTGAGCCAAGCACATTACCAAGGGCGACATCTGAGCGGCGCTGTAAAACAGCGGCGATGACAGCCACAATTTCGGGAAGAGAGGTGCCAATCGCGATGATGGACAGACCGATGGCCGCTTCGCTTAAACCAGCTTGCGAGGCTATAATCACACCGCCAGAGACGACAAAATCTGCCCCCATCAAAAGCGCAACAATGCTGGCAGCTGTGGCAAAGAGGGCTTTGCCTAATCCTGAAGGCGGTGATGTGTCCTCACTCTCGCCATGCGCTGTGATATCGCCAATGCGAATAAGGTATAAAAGATAGGCAGCAGTCCCGCTTAAAAGCATAATTGCCACATTTGCCGTGATCGCCGCACTTATCAACAAGCTTGCCACAGTCGCAGCTGTAAATAAGAGCATGATAAGGCTTGTGCGAATGGCGGTACGATGATGCAGGCTGAAGGGGGCGCAGATGGCCGCAATCCCCATCACAAGCAAAATATTCGACATATTGGAGCCAATCACATTACCAAGGGCAATATCACTTTTTCCGCGAATGGCGGCTATG
>WTHV01000121.1:0-5748 GCA_011525265.1 Alphaproteobacteria bacterium
GGTTAAAAAAGTGGAAAGACCTGCGATAAACTCGCGGCGAATTGTGGTGCCATTTTGGCGTAGTGAAAAGAATTTTTCCAACATTGTCTAAGACCTCTTGTTGCTAGGGTTTTTCATTCCTAGGGTTTTTGATGTTGCCTTGCTATAACAGAGTTTTGAAAAAAAAGGCATTAAATCTGCGCGATTGCACTATTTTAAGAAATTGTTTATCTTCTGAGGCGGAAGAATTATTACAGTCAATCTTTGTCACATGAAGGAGCATCTCATAATGGCAAATACGTCTCAAATGCCGTCGGCAACACTTTTAAACAGCATTGCCGCTGGTCGTGTATCTGAAGCTGGTCTTACAATGGCGCATAAGGTTGCGCTTGTTATTGGTGGCTCAATCCTTCTTGCCCTTTCAGCTCATATTAAAGTGCCATTCTATCCTGTTCCAGTGACAATGCAGACCATGCTTGTTCTGATGATTGGCATGGCGTTTGGCCCACGTTTGGGCTTTGCAACCATCATGGCCTATTTGGCGCAGGGCGCTATGGGCCTTCCTGTTTTTGCTGGTGGTGCAGGTCTTGCTTATATGGCAGGTCCAACAGGTGGCTATCTCTTTGGTTTCGCTGTGGCAGCGATTGTCACAGGCTTCCTAGCTGAAAAAGGCTGGGGCAAAAGCGTTGGCTCAACCGCATTGGCAATGGTGATTGGTAATATCGTTATCTACGCATGTGGCGTGACATATTTATCATCAATCGTTGGTGGTTTTGATAAAGCCATTCAATTTGGCCTAGCGCCTTTTATCTATGGTGATCTGCTGAAGATTGTTATCGCAACAGCCGCACTTCCATTGGCTTGGAAATATCTGCCAAAGGCATAAGCGCCTAGATAAAGCGATAAAGTAAAAATAACACCGCCGGTGTGGTTATGCTCGCAATGATGGTTGTCAGCATGATCGCGCCGGCGGTTTTTTCGCTATAGCTCTGATAATATTGAGACATAGCAAACACATTTGCCGCGATGGGAAGCGCCGCTGATAAAATTGCTGTTTGCACCCATATCGGGTCCATCCCTGGCCAGGCGATAAATAACACAGCGACAAGTACAGGATGCACGACAAGCTTTAAAAATGTCAGAAGCCCTATCTCACTTTTGGCTTGGCGCAAATTACTGCCATAGAGCGTGATACCAAGGGCAAATAAGGCCGCAGGTGCCGCAGCGCCAGCTAGCATAGATAAAAACCTGTCAGCTATATCAGGAATAGGCAGGCCAGAATAGGCAAAGGCAATACCTGCTATCGCAGATAGGATAAGCGGATTTGCAATCAGCTGTTTGCCTGTATGTGCCAGTGAAGCAAGCAATGCCCCACTATCATCTGCTTTGATAAATAACGCCGTACAGACAAGCAATGTGATAGTATCAAGTGATAAAATCACAGCCAAAGGCAATATCGCCTCTGGGCCAAAGGCCATTAGGCATAATGGCACGCCAATATAGCCCACATTCGGATAGGCGGCATTTAACCCATAAAGGCCGCGCTTGATACCTTTAAAACCAAAAAGATGAGCAGAGGCTATCCCTGTGAGGCATAACATGGCTATGGTCGCAACCTCATAGCGGATAAGAAATCCTATGTTAAAGAGATCTTCAACAGGTGCCGCAGTAATAGAAAGGAATAAAAAGGGTGGCAGAATAAAATAAAAGGCAAAGCGTGCTAGCTTTAGCCCCATATCTGCATCAAAAAAACCGATGGCACGCGAAAAGGCACCAAGCGC
This sequence comes from Alphaproteobacteria bacterium, assembly GCA_011525265.1. Taxonomy (GTDB): domain Bacteria; phylum Pseudomonadota; class Alphaproteobacteria; order Puniceispirillales; family Puniceispirillaceae; genus UBA685. The sequence goes on from WTHV01000121.1 coordinate 1,761, forward strand.
GATAACACCAAAAAAAGGAATGGTTAGGCTGAGAACATCATACATACCTAAAAGGTATAATCACTTTCCTGCACCGGGTGAAGCGAGGATTATGTTTTTGCGTATCACACAAAGGGATTCGTTTAGCTGATAGGCTTAGCTTGCCCTATTGCTATTATCATTCGCGGCGGATGGGTGATGGATTTGGGCGCTCTCACTGCCATCGAATATCTCAGCACAAGCATCTTGAATTTCAATGATTTCGGCCTGACCGCTTGCCTCAATTAAATCTGCAAGCCCCTCTTCAGGTGACATGGTGCTGTCATGACGCAAAGTCACTGCAACGACAGCCACAATTGTAGAGACCTCATCAGATGGGCCATCTTCATTCTGGAAAGAACGCGGTGCAAAAGGAATAATGGCAGCACTATCAGCGCTGGTGGGATCAGTCGGGTACATCACTTGAACTCCTTTATGGTGTGCAGGGAAGGGCGTACGATTTTTGGGAGGTATATACAAAAAGACCACTTTGGCATCTGTGATGCGCAAACGCTAGAAGTTGTGTTCTTCATCTCTATTTGCATACTATATAAAGTATAGACCTATTTCAGAAAAATCCCCAAGGTGTTTTTTTATCAAAGTGATAGGACTGCTATCTTGCTTGGCTCGTATAGACCATTTTACGCCTCTTAATGTGGCGGTAAATGTGGCTTTAGCGCTAAGGAGATTTATTCACATGCTGCCAGTTACCAGAGATGAAGCACAAGCGCGCCTAGCGGCATTCTTGCCACATACGGCAAGCCATTATGCAAAAAGACGCAATTATGATTATGGGCCATCAGCCCATGACAGTGTCTCACGCCTATCGGCGGCATTGCGTCGGCGCACCTTGTGCGAAGATGAAACAATCAGCGCTGTATTAGGCGCTCATAATTTTCAGGCGGCCGAAAAATTTATTCAGGAAGTCTATTGGCGTACCTATTGGAAAGGCTGGCTTGAAATGCGCCCAAGCATTTGGGCTGATTACCGTCAAAAAATTGCCGCAGGCTTTGTTGAGACAGAGGCGCTCATGGCGGCTCAAGAGGGGCGCACAGGCATAGCGTGTTTTGATGCCTGGCATCAGGAGCTGTTAGAAACCAATTATCTGCATAATCATGCGCGTATGTGGTTTGCCTCTATTTGGATACATACGCTTGGCTTGCCATGGCAGGCTGGGGCAGATTTATTCATGCATCATCTATCTGATGGCGACCCTGCTTCAAATACGCTTGGCTGGCGTTGGGTTGCAGGTCTGCAGACACGTGGTAAGGCTTATGGGGCGCGTGCAGAGAATATTGAACAATTCACCAATGGCCGTTTTGCGCCTTATGGCGAATTGCAAGAGGATGTGGCCGCACTTGATGGGCCAGAGAACCCACCTGCCATGGCTTTGCGTCAAGCACAACAGGCATCAGGGAATAAGCCGCTTCTTGTGATAACGCCAGAAGATTGCCACGCAGAAAGCCTTACACTTCCCCATCAGCCGGTTGGTGTTCTGTCCTTGCCCGCGGGTCTTGCCGGTGCGCGTGCCGCAGGCGTATTAGCCGCAGATGAGCGCGCTATGAGAGATGGGTGCGCGCGTGCAGCGGCGCATTATACGCTAAAAGATTATAGCGGAATATCGGTTGAGAATTGGGAAGGTGATCTGCAAGAGATTATGACACAAAGCGGTGCTGATCATATTGTGATGGCATTCCAGCCAACAGGGTTTTGGTATGACACCCTCTCAGCCTTTTCCGTGCCAATGACAGAAATTCTGCGTCCCTATGATGCCCAAGCGTGGCCATATGCAAAAAAGGGATTTTTTCCGTTTAAAGAAAAAATCCCTCACTTTATTGCCGCTTTATAAAGCGGGCGCTATTAGCTATTGCCAACGCGGCGAACGAAGATTTTACCTTGCGGTGTGTTATTCACATTCTTCACAGCGTTCGTTGCTTGGCTGTAGATGATTGTCTCAACGCCAAATGAATCAACCACAGAGGCTCTGGCTCTTACCTGCTTGCCAACCAATGCTTGGCTAAGGTAGAGCGAGCGTGATTGTGCTGTTGATTCAATCGCGCGCCATGAGCGACCATCTTTTGATGATTCCCATGTGATTGAAAGGCTTGCAATGCCATCTTCATCACGAAGACCTTGTGATTGTGACTTTAATGTTGCCCCTTCACTGGCATCACCTTGAATAATCACTTCACCTTCAACCGGGTCATCGACATTTGCCACAGTCTCTGATGGGTTTGTGATCAAAATCTCTCTTGTATTATGAGAATCAACATAAGACATCACAGCACGGTAGCTGTAGCCTACATGGCTTTGTGTCAGGCGAAGCACATCACCAACGGCTTCTGGGAAAGCCTGCCAGTCTGTCTTTGTGCTTGAGCGCTGCCAGATAATATCGAAATTACCAATGCCATCTTCATCTGCCACAAGACTTGTATCAACAACAAGCGCGTCATCTTCACGGGCATTACCTGACAGAACAGGTGAGCCAGATGGGCGGTCATTCACATTCTGAACGGGCTGAGATGGCGGGCTGATGATTGTTTCAAGATTGCCTTGGCCATCTACATAAGAAATCTGTACACGCAAAATTTTATTCACATGTTCTTCACGTGGTGTGAATGATTGCTGAATCACACCAGGAAGGTTGCGCCACGAATCACCCTTTTCTGAAATCTGCCACTGAACCTGGATGTTGCCCATGCCGTCATCATCCATAATCGCAGATACATCAACCACAAGCGGGTCGTCTTCGATGGCAATAAAACCACCTGCGCCCCCGCCGTCATTCCCATCATCTAAGCCGGCGTCATCTGAAGCTGTTTGTGTCGTGTCAGCAGATGCACTTTCAGTGCTTGTTTCTGCTGTTGCTGTTTGCGTTACAGAAGATTGTTCAGTTGCGCCATTTCCTGCCGTGTTATTTCCGGCATTGTCATTGTCAACAGGTAGGCCACCAGCAAGCGCATAACTTGCTGCTACACACCCGACCATTACAACGAAAAGGCCCTTTAAATTCTTCATCTAACACTCTCCCCATTTCTGACGAGCGGCAATCACGCTCTGTCATCATCGAAATTCTAGCGTAAAAATCGCCTAAAATCACAAGATTGTCCACTCTATTTACACAAAAATAACGATTTAGTTCAAAAAAAGTCAAAAACAGCACCTTTCGAATGAGCTATTTTGGTATGGGTTTTGGCCATAATAGAACTGTCGTATGAGATTGATGAGGTGCGTTGCGCAATGGGATGAGATAAAAAAGCAGGTAGTAATTTCCCTGCTCTTATGGTCAAATTAGGGTGTTATTGGCACGCTAATTTCTATAACTTGTTATTTATCACTGTTTGTTAATGAAATATTAAGACTTCCTGAGGTTCTGGTAATGATCGAACTTGTCGCCATAGATAATCGCACAGCAGAGGCTGAATTGCTTCGCATGGCGGCTGATTTTGCGCAATCACGGTTATTTGCGCCCAAGCAGGCAAAGCGCATCGCTGTGGTTGTTGAGGTCTCAGGTGATGAGCCTGCAAGACCCACAACACGCGACCAATTAGCCCAAAAAGCAGGCCTGTTTCGATCTGCCAAATATCATTATGTATTTTGTGTATCTGTGGCACATGGTTTTGAGGCAGCTGTTTTGCAGATGATGCATGAGCTTGTGCATATCGCGCAAATAACAACTCTGCGCTATCAGCTCAAAAGCAGCGTGAAGAAAATTGATGGCACGAAACAGACAATTTGGCACGCGCGATGGTGCGGGAAAAAAGCAGGCGTTATTGATGATATTGCATGGCATGAGCGTGCATGGGAACAAGAGGCTGTTGCCATTGGTGAGCAATTATCGCGCGAATTTTTGAGCTTTATCTATGGCACGCAAGGCACGTTTGAGGCACAAGGCGGCAAGAAAGATTTGCGCTTGCACCCTGTCTCTATCGCGCTACCAGAAATGCCTTCGCAAGATCAAATGCGCGCT
>WTHV01000121.1:5848-7612 GCA_011525265.1 Alphaproteobacteria bacterium
CTTTCACAAGATGAGGCATTGCCCTTACAAGCAGAGGCGCAAGAACAGCTATCAGAGGAAGCCACGCAGGAGACCTATGTGGCAGGATTTGCCGCGCCGCGTATGTTGAAATTATCTGTTCTTGAGGCCAAACAAAAAGAATTCGCAGAGCGCGGACTGATAGAAAAGTAAGCGAAGTGACTTTCTTCTGTGAGAGTGATGGTTTATACCAATAGCACTTAGCGCTGAGATTTAGACGGTGTCCCTCAGCCATATCATCTGATTTTAAAAGAGACAAATATGAATATTTATCGTGCTATTCGTGAAGAAGTTTTGGTTCCGATTCACCCTGCCGGATGGCCTTTTATTATTGTTTTTGCATTGGTTACCGGGCTGATTGGCTATTATGTGCCGCTATTTTTGGCTGTGGGTATTCCACTGACATTGTGGTGTGTTTATTTCTTCCGTAATCCGGTTAGAACCATACCGCAAGGTGAGGGCTGGCTGATTGCGCCAGCTGATGGCCGCGTGATTTCCATTGGCGAGGCCGTCCCAGAAGCAGAGATGAACCTGCCAGAAGGAAAATATCGCCGGGTTGCCATTTTCATGAATGTCTTTGATGTCCATGTGAACCGTTCGCCCATTGCAGGCAAGGTCACAGATAGTCTTTATCGCAAAGGCAAATTTGTGAATGCGAGCCTTGATAAGGCAAGCACTGATAATGAGCGTTTGGCGTTGACAATTGAGGTGGATAATCAGGCTAAGACAAAAATTGGCGTTGTTCAGATCGCCGGTCTTGTGGCGCGCCGCATTTTGTGTGAGGCAAAAATTGGTGATAGCCTATCTGCGGGGCAGATTTTTGGCCTTATACGTTTTGGGTCTCGTGTTGATATCTGGATGCCGCTAGAGACAAATGTCATGGTGCTTGTTGGTCAGAAAACTGTTGCAGGTGAAACGGTTATTGCTGACCTGACAAACACACAGCAAGAGCCAACCGGGAGTATTGCGCGCTAATGAGTACAGCTCAGAAAAAGAGATTCCGTATTCAGGTATCATCAAGCTGGATGATTCCCAATATCATCACAATTGCCGCTTTAATATCAGGGCTTACCGCATTGCGTTTTGCGCTTGATGGCAAGTGGGAGATGGTTGTCTCGCTGATTGTGCTAGCTGGTGTATTTGATGCGCTTGATGGGCGCATGGCACGCCTGCTTCGTGTGACAAGTGCCTTCGGCGCAGCCTTAGATAGCCTGTCTGATGTTGTTGTATTTGGTGTGATACCAGGCTTGTGCTTGTATCTTTGGGCGTTGCAAGATCAAGGTAATATAGCGTGGGCATCTGCGTTATTTTATATTGTGTGTATTGCGCTTCGCCTTGCTAGATTTGATTCAGAACTGCCCGACAAGCCTGAATATGCCAAGGACTTCTTCACCGGCCTGCCAAGCCCGGCCGCAGGCTTGCTTGTGCTTTTGCCAATTGTTATTGATATCCATTGGGGTTTAAGCTTTATCAGAGAGGCTTTGTTGGTGTCTTTGGTATTGGTTGTGTGCGGTGTTGGCGCTGTATGTACCTTGCCAACATTTGCGGGGAAATCGATTAAGATACCATCTTCAATGGCATTGCCAACACTTGCGATTATTGCTCTTCTTGCAGCGTTTATCGTCACACAGCCATGGCCAGCTTATCTTTTGCTCGCAGGGCTATATCTCATCATGATACCAGTATCGTTGGTGGCCTATATGCGCAAGAAAGCCTCGTTCTTAAAGGCAAAATAGCACGCATATG
>WTHV01000191.1 GCA_011525265.1 Alphaproteobacteria bacterium
GTCATTGACAGCAATTTTGATCCGCAGTCTCGTTGGTCAAATCTCGGCCAAGGTGAGCCAAAATATTTGCTGCTAGACCTTGGCGCAAAGCAATTGGTGAAGTCAGTCTCTATTGCGTGGTATAAAGGCAATGAGCGCAAAGCAAAATATGCGATAGAGGCCTCAGAAGACGGCGTGAGCTTTACCACGATAGTGGGGCGCGGCGAATCTGGTGGTTTGTCTCTAGATTTTGAGCGTCATGATTTTGTGCCAATAGAAGCACAATTCATTCGCATTGCAGCAGAAGGCAATGACTCAAATGAATGGAACAGTATTGTAGAAGTTTCTGTTTCCGGTTGTGGTACATTTGTTGCAAAGCCAGAAGAACCTATTCTCACAGCGCGCGCTAATACAGGGCTTTTCGGCCTAGACCCTGCAAAAACACCTGGTGAAAATTTTGATTTGCTTGGCTGGTATGTGACAACGCCTGCGGATGAAAATGGTGATGGCAAGTCAGATTCAGTATATGAAAAAGACCTTGCGGCGGGATGGACTGATGAACGTTATTTTTACACTGATCCTGTAACAGGTGGCATGGTCTTTAGAGTGACACCAGCAGGGGCAAAGACATCAAAAAACACAAACTATACTAGAACTGAATTGCGCGGTATGTTGCGCCGTGGTGACGAGACGATTGCGACAAGAGGGGCCAATGATTATCCCAATAAGAATAATTGGGTTTTCTCATCCGCGCCATTAGAGGCCAAATTTAATTCAGCTGGCGTCGATGGCACATTGCGTGCGACGCTTGCTGTGAACCAAGTGACTCGCATGGGTAAGGATTATCAAATTGGCCGTGTTATTATTGGTCAAATCCATGCGAAAGATGATGAGCCTATTCGCCTTTATTATCGCAAATTACCGGGCAATAAAAATGGATCACTGTATTTTGCGCACGCGCCTGCCCTTGGCAAAGAAAAGTGGGTAACACTAGTTGGTAATCGGTCTGATAGAGCGAAAAACCCCAAAGATGGTATCGCGCTGGATGAGATTTTTAGCTATGAAATCTCAACGACAGGGGTTGTTGAGGGGGATAAAATTATCCCGTTTTTAAATGTGAAAATCATCAAAGAAGATGGCACGGAAATCATTTCTAAACCATTTGATATGAGCGCAAGCGGCTTTAGTGTTGATGATGAATTTATGTTCTTTAAGGCAGGGGCCTATACGGGAAATAATTCAAGCCCTTATCCAGAACGTGATTTTGATATGGTCACTTTTTACAAGCTTGATTATGAACATGGTGCGCCACCAAAAGGGGCTTGGATAGAAAAGGTTATAGCAAAGGAGCGCGCCCTTGCTGAGGCATTGGAAGCAGAGGGAACGCCGCCACATCCTGCACAAGCGGGCATCATCATGGATGACCGTTTCACTGATGGTGATAGGCAAGGTGGACCAGATGAGGCTGATGGAATTTGGTGGACGACAAGTGCAACATCGGCCATAGATATTGCCCCAGGTAAATTAGGGCTTGTTTCTGGTGGGGCAGGTCGTGGCATTCGAACAACCTTTACGCCGCAAACCTTATCTGAAGGTCAAACGCTTCAAGCAAAAATCGTCTTTACAACGCCTGACACTGTTGGTTTTGATCGTATGGATGCACTTCGTTTCGGCTTTCATGACAGATTAGAAAGAGCTGAGTTAGAGGCCGATCTGTCCGCATCTTCTGGTGCACCAAATGACATCTATAATGGGCTTCCTGGCTATATGTTTACCTTTGATGTGAATAGACAAGATCCTGCTTTGAATAATGTTGAGGTGCGTCGTCATATCCGTAAAAAGCGCCTTGGCCGATTAATGGGAACCTATCAGGGGTATTTGCTCTTAGCTGAAGGGGGCAACAGCTTTACCTTTTTGCCAAATACCACCTATGAGGGGGTGTTTCAAATACGTAAAACAGAAAATGGCCTTCTATTATCTGCGGCGTTACATGATGAAAATGGTGAGATGACAAGCTTTTCTTTTGAAGATGAGGGTAGCAACGTAAACAATTTTGGTATGCTTGCCTTTCATGTGAATAGTAAGACCTTTGGATCGTCAAGCGCACCTGGAAAAGATGATAATGGTATTACATTTTCGCAGGTGAAATTGGAAATTCTGCCAGAGTAATTGCCAGAGTAATTATATGTGGCAAAAGGACTTGGATATAGGTTCCTGCAAAGTTCCTAACATTTGTGCATTGTGATAAGCGTGTGAGGCGATTGATATGCTGGTTGAGTTCTG
>WTHV01000219.1 GCA_011525265.1 Alphaproteobacteria bacterium
CAAGATACAAAGTTTCGTGATACGATTGTCACCTTGTTGCTTGATAATTCTGGCTCTATGCGAGGGCGCCCAATTACGATTGCCGCTGTGACAGCTGATATTCTGGCACGCACGCTTGAGCGTTGCGGTGTGAAGGTTGAAATTTTGGGCTTTACCACCAAAGCGTGGAAAGGTGGCAAATCGCGTGAGATGTGGCAAGTAGCTGGCAAGCCTGAAAAGCCGGGGCGTTTGAATGATTTACGCCATATCATCTATAAGGGCGCAGATACGCCTTGGCGCAGAGCGCGCCGCTCTCTTGGCCTGATGCTTCGTGAGGGCATCTTGAAAGAGAATATTGATGGCGAGGCACTAACATGGGCGCATGACCGCCTGATGAGCCGCCCTGAAGATAGACGCATCTTGATGGTTATTTCAGATGGTGCGCCAGTGGATGATTCAACCCTATCATCAAATAGTGGCAATTATCTGGAAAAGCATTTGCGTATGGTGATTGACCGTATCGAAGGACGCTCACCAGTGGAATTAATGGCCATTGGCATTGGCCATGATGTAAACCGCTATTATACGAACGCGCTGACCATCACAGATGTTGATCAGCTTGGCGGTGCCGTGATGTCTCAATTAGCTGATTTATTTGATGAAGAGAAAAAGCCGCGCGGCAGATAGCGATTTTGCACAGCTTACTTTCATCAAAAAGCCATAAAAAAACCCCGCTGATTATGCGGGGTGTTTTTTTGCTCATTTTATAAAATACGAGCTATATTTCAGTCACTGCTTAAGCAGATGCAGCAAGCATTTCGCGCTTTAATGCTCTGGCATCATCTGCCAATTCAGCGTTGCGTGCCTGCATCAAGAATGCGTCAAGACCGCCATGCTTTTCGATTGTACGAATAGCGCTTGTTGTAACACGCAAAGACACAGTGCGGCCCAAGATTTCAGACTGCATGCTTGTTTGCTGTAGGTTTGGCAAGAAACGGCGACGAGTGCGGTTTTTCGCGTGGCTGACATTATTGCCAGTCATGACGCCTTTACCAGTAATTTGACAACGCTTGGCCATGGCCATGCTCCTTTAAAATCCATGCGGAAGTAATTCAGTGTTGGGTTTTTAGACGATCCCACAAAAAGGGTCAAGTTGAATCACACAAACCCTGCGCTCTTTTATCAACAAAACACAGCGAATCACAAGAAAAACCTCGAAATTATGGCTGGTAGTAGTTTATTAACCTTTTCGTATTATCCTTTTGGATATGAGCCAGTCACTATCACAACCAGAAAAACGGAATATTTTCCTCAATGGTCGGCGCACCACGCTTCAGCTTGAGCGTTATATATGGGAAAATGCCAGCTTAATAGCGACCAGAACGAATCAGCCACTGCAAGATATATTATGTGAAGTGTGGGAAAATAAAGGGCATCTGGCGATGGCACCGGCGGTACGGCTTTTCCTGATGCTCTATTTCACAAATTATGCCGATGCCACGTCCAACATGATCAAAGAGGCCATTCAGCCTAACACCCACAGCATCAAAGCGGCAGAAGCATCTCCTGATTCAGCCCTAATTTGCTATCATCACGCTATGGGCAGGCTTCAGGCTATTGCTTCTTGATAAAGCGCTCTTGCATGTTTGCGCGCTTTTTCCATTGTATCTTCACACCCCTGCAATGCGGCAAGTGATGCGCCGCTTACCGCTTCCATTTTCGCTAATTCTGTCACGATTTGTGAGGGCAGCCCAACGCCTTTGAGTGATAGGGATGAATAGAGCTGTGTGGCATCCGCACCACGCATAAGGCGTGCCATAACATCACAAGCATCAAAAATACCGCCAACCGAAATGATAGAAATCTTTGCGTGATGTGCTGCTAGGATTTTGCAAGCATGATCAAGCGCTGTTTCTGAAAGCGCGGCCACAGGACGCCCAGATAGACCGCCCTGCTCCTCACGATGCACGGATTGCAAATGAGAGGGGCGGCTGATCGTGGTATTGGTCAAAATAACCCCTGCAATGGGAAAGGCACAAGCTGCTTCAAGAGATTGTGCAAGAGCTGTTTGTGACATATCAGGTGCCAATTTCACAAAGACAGGCACTGTGCTTGTCGCCTCTTTTAGCCCATCAAAACTTGCCTGCAAGGTGGCCTTCATACCATCAGCATCTTGTAAATCACGCAAGCCGGGCGTGTTGGGCGATGAGATATTCACCGTCAAATAATCTGCAACATCACAGAGATGATGCGCGGTTTTATAATAATCAGACGGCTTATCTTGGGTGACTTTATTCGCACCAATATTAACGCCTAACAGCTGACCATCTATGGGGGTGCGCCTCTTCAAGCGCGCTTTGGCAGCTTTCATTCCTTGGCCATTAAACCCATAGCGGTTAATCACCGCCTCATCCTCTGGCAGACGGAAAACACGTGGGCGTGCATTCCCTGGCTGAGCAAGCGGTGTAATGGTGCCAACCTCAACAAAGCCAAATCCGAGGCCAAAAGCCCCATCATAGGCTTGGGCGTTTTTATCAAATCCAGCGGCAAGACCAAGCGGATTGCGCGCATGAAGCCCCGCAAATTTCACCGACATGTCAGGCACGCTGATATGCGGTGCTATGCCAAGTGATAATGCTTTTACCGCAATGTTATGTGCCATCTCGGCAGGTAATTTTTGTGTTACACGCGATGCAAGATGCCACATGATTTTGGACTTTCTTTAAGAGGCCAACTTATCAGCTAGCACATCATCCATTAAAGCAAGGCTTTTATCTCTGCCATAAAGACGAAAAAAGCCGCCCATACGTGGGCCTTGTGTCTGGCCAAGCATGGTCTCATAAAGACAGGCAAACCAGTCACGCAGATTCTCATAGTCAGCTGCTTTACCTGCCGCATAGACCAATGACTGTAATTCTTCACCACTTGCCTCTAATGGTGCGGCAGCGATACTGTCGCGAAGGGTGGCAATCACAGCCTTTTCATCCTCTGTTGCTTTGCGATATTGCAAAGTTGGGCGCACTAAATCTTGGTAATAATTGACCGCATATTGCACCATATCATTTAACACAGGGTGGCTTGTACTCGTCACGCCGGGGGCATAATCAGAGACATAGCCCCAGATCACCTCTGGCGTCTCTGCCTGACAAACAGCCGCCAAATTCAGCAATAACGAGAAGCCAACAGGCATCTCTTGGCTTGTTGTGTCACCTTTTTGAATATGCCATGCCGGATTTTCCAAAAGCTCTTTTGACTCTGCCTCTGGCAATTTGCGCAAATGGGCGAAATATTCATCAACGGCCTTTGGGATAGAATCAAAATACAGCCGCTTTGCGCGCTTTGGTTGACCATACATAAACAGCGCCAGAGATTCAGGACTGCCATAACGAAGCCATTCTTCAATTGACAGACCATTGCCTTTTGATTTTGAAATCTTCTCGCCATTTTGGTCAAGGAACAGCTCGTAAGAAAAAGAGGTTGGCGGCACCTTGCCAAGCACACGAACGATCTTAGATGAGAGATTCACAGAATCAATCAAATCCTTGCCTGACATCTCATAATCAACACCAAGCGCATACCAGCGCATGGCCCAGTCACATTTCCACTGTAACTTACACGCACCGCCTGTCACTGGCACTTCGACAATCTTGCCATGCTCTGGGTCTTCATAGCTGATTGTGCCAGCATCAGGATTTGTGGCAACCACCTTGGCTTGCAAAACGCGGCCCGTATCTGGGCAAATTGGCAAGAAAGGCGAATAGGTTTTACGACGCTCTTCGCCCAATGTTGGCAGGATAATATCACGCACCGCATCATAATGACGCAGAATATCAAGCAAGGCGTCATCCATGCGACCGCTTTTATATTCGACTGTGGCGCTCATAAATTCATAATCAAAGCCAAAGCTGTCAAGAAAGGCACAAAGGCGGGCATTATTATGCTCACCAAAGCTTGGATGCTCTTCAAACGGGTCTGGCACTTTGGTCAAAGGCTGATCAATATAAGCGGCAAGCATTTCGCGATTTGGCACATTATCTGGCACTTTACGAAACCCATCCATATCATCTGAGAAACAAATAAGGCGTGTGGCACGTCCTGTTAACACCTCAAATGCAAGGCGCACCATTGAGGTACGTACCACCTCGCCGAATGTGCCAATATGCGGCAAACCAGACGGGCCATAGCCTGTTTCAAACACCACAGGGCGCGTGCCATCATCACCCGATGTCTCAAGACGTTTTATGACATTACGCGCTTCGGCAAAAGGCCATGCTTTTGCATCATGCGCAAGAGCCGCAAATTGAGAATGAAGAGATGATGTATCAGACATAATCAAAAACCATGATAGGAAATAGGATTTACCGACTGGAACCTATGCCAAAACCCCCAAAAAATGCAAGTTTTTTTGCCTTTTGGGGGCGTTTTGCCGCAAAAAGAAAAAGCTGGTCTGGTCTAATTTTCGCCCCATGTTTATAACACATATGAGAAATGACCGCGCCTATTTGAAAAAGCGATACTAGCCTGCGATGACACAAACAGACCTTTATGCGCTTGGCATCCTATACCCCCTTATCAGTGAGGCTGTCATCATCAGCCCTGATGGCGAGATCGCAACGCACCCCCTGCAACGCGCGGCGGCAATGGTGCAAAAATCAGATGTGATTGTCTGTCATGCGAAATGGACACAAAGTCGCCTCGGCTTTGACTGTGAGAAGCCCTATGATGTGATGGCGCTATTTGCCTTTGTGCGCCCTGCACGCTTTTGCCTGCCGACCCCAACGGGGCTAGCCTCTGCCCTTGGCTTGGCAAAACCAACAAGCCCAGAAGATGAGGCGCTTGTCATTGGCAAAGCTGCCCATCACTTACTTGATGAAATTGATGATATGTTGCCGCCTCAGCAAAAAACTATCCAAGAATTGGCGGAAATGATGGGGCGTGGCGGCTGGCCTTGGGCAGGGATTATCTTGCATCGTCTTGGACATGTGCCAGCGGTAAATGCACCGCCCAATCCGCGTGCGGCACATTTATTCTCACAGCTGAGCGATGTGGATGATATGCCCCCAAGAGGCACACCCGGCATCCAGCCTGTTATGCCAGATGCGGCACGCGCAAAATTAGCTGAAATCCTTGGCCCCACAGCAGAGGTAAGAGATAGTCAATCTGATTATGCGGCCGCTCTTTCTTCTGTATTTGCAAGCCCTGATGAGACCATCAATCCCACCTTGGTTTTGGCAGAGGCTGGCACTGGTACTGGCAAAACACTTGGCTATCTCGCCCCTGCCAGCCTATGGGCGCATATGAATAAGGGCGCTGTGTGGGTTTCAACTTACACACGGTCTTTGCAACAGCAAATCGCTGAGGAATTAACGCGTATCTATCCCTCTGCCCATAGTGAAAAAGTCGTTATTCGCAAAGGGCGCGAGAATTACCTGTGTTTGCTGAATTTTGAAGAAGCGCTATCAGCTATGCCAGGGCAACCGCAAATCGCCCCCGCACTTGGGCTTATGGCCCGCTGGATTGCCGCTAGCCCTGATGGCGATCTGACAGGGGCAAGTTTTCCGGCATGGCTTGTTGATTTGCTCGGCCCGCGTGCCACCACATCCCTTTCGGATAGGCGCGGTGAATGTATTCACTCAGCCTGTTCACATTATCATAAATGCTTTGTTGAAAAATCAGTCAGAGGCGCGCGCCATGCCGATATCGTCATTGCAAATCATGCGCTTGTAATGATTAATGCTGCACTTGGCACCCATAGCCCTAAAGGCTCAGATGATAAGCCTGTTATGGGCAGTGATCCCAATGCCCCGCGTCGTCTTATCTTTGATGAGGGGCATCATGTATTTGATGCCGCTGATTCTGCTTTTTCTGCCCTTGCCTCGGCAATGGAGGCGGCCGAATTACGCCGCTGGGTTCGCGGGGCAGAAGATGGCCGTAAAGGCCGTGCAAGAGGACTGCGCAAACGCCTTGAAGAGTTGATTGCCAGCAGTGATGAAGGCCTAAAAGCCCTTGAAGATGCCACAGAAGCCGCACGGTGCTTACCCGCAGAAGGGTGGCGTAAACGCCTCTCAGATGCAGCGCCTATGGGCGCGGCAGAGGATTTCTTCTTTCATTTGCGACGTGATATTTATCAACGTGCGTCTGATACAACTAGCCTGTTTGATATTCAAGTTCAGCTCTACCCCTGCTCAGAAGCGGTGATAGCAAAAGGGGCGGCATTCGCAACCGCATTGGAGGCTATGACAGCACCGCTCAACACCCTCTCCAAACTACTTTATAAGATATTGGATGAAGACGGCGAAGAGCTTGACCATACCATGCGTGCGCGCCTTGAAGGGGCGGCGCGCGGCCTTGAGAGACGAGCAGGTGGCCCGATTGCTTCATGGATTGTTATGTTGCGCGATTTATCATCTGAGGGGCGCGATTTATTTGTTGATTGGGCACAGCTTGATAGGCGTGATGGCGCTGATATTGATATTGGTCTACATCGCCATTTCCTTGACCCAACAGAGCCTTTTGCACAGCAAGTCTTGCGGTCTGCTGATGGGGTGGCGATTACCTCTGCGACTTTGGCAGATACCACCATGATACCGCCAAAAGAAGATGATGGCATAGCTGAACAACGCATTGATTGGCACAGTGCCAAAGTGCTGACAGGCGCATCTCACCTTGCGCATCCAGCGCTGATATCACAGCATAAATCGCCCTTTGATTATGCCGCGGCAACAAGGATATTTGTGGTAAATGATGTCGCACGAGATAGGCCATCAGCCACAGCAGGCGCGATGGGCGCCCTGTTCAAAGCCGCAGGTGGTGGCGGGCTTGGTCTTTTCACAGCCATTCAACGCCTGCGCGCAACACATAAAATCCTGCTCCCCGATTTGGCACAAGAGGGGCTTGCCCTTTATGGCCAGCACGTTGATAGGATGAATCTTTCCACCTTAATTCAGCTGTTTCGTGAAGATAGCACAGCCTGCTTGCTTGGTACTGATGCTGTGCGTGACGGGGTTGACGTGCCGGGGGATGCTTTGCGCCTTATGGTCTATGACCGTGTGCCATGGCCACGCCCTGATATGCTCTATAAGGCACGCGCCGATTTCTATGGAAGAGAGGCATGGACAGATAGGCTGACACGTTTGAAATTGCGCCAAGCCTTCGGCCGGCTAATTAGGCGTGATACAGATAAGGGGGTATTTGTTATCCTTGATAGCCGCCTTCCCACCAGATTAACAAATGCCTTCCCGCAAGGGGTGGAGATTGAACGTGTGGGGCTGGCAGAGGCGATTGCCGGCACCAAAGCCTTTTTCAAGAATCATGATGAGACATAAAAAAGCGGCCCTGAATTAACAGAGCCGCTTTTAACATCTATGCAATTATGGGGGGGTGCTTAGAAGCCCATGCCACCCATACCGCCCATGCCGCCCATATCAGGGGCTGCCGGTGCGGCTGCCTTTGGGTCGTCCAAATCACCAACCATTGCTTCAGTTGTGATAAGAAGACCTGCAACAGATGCTGCATTTTGTAATGATGAACGCACCACCTTAGCAGGGTCAATCACACCAGCTTTGATAAGGTCTGTGAACTCACC
>WTHV01000020.1 GCA_011525265.1 Alphaproteobacteria bacterium
GGCGGGCTTGCGAGCAATTATAGCCTGAGCGATGAAACCCTCTCAGCGGCCATCTCAGCACGTACGCTTCAGATCACTGGTTTGCAAATCGCGACCAAAACTTATGATGGCAACACGGGCGCAACAATCAGCGCTGTTGGCAGCTTAAATGACATACAAGGCAGTGATGATGTCAGCATAGATAGCACAGGCGCATCAGCTGTCTTCACATCAGCCAATGCCGGCACACGCTCTGTTACCCTCTCTGGCCTCAGCCTAACAGGCACAAGCGCAAGCAATTACGCACTCACCCTTCCCTCAGCAAGCGGGATCATCAGGCAAAAAGCCCTTTCCATTGCAGGGTCAATCGCGGCCAATAAATCCTATGATGGCACGCGCATAGCAGATATTACCGCAGGTGTTCTCTCTGGCTTTATTGGCACGCAGACGGTTGGTGTTGATGGCGCTGGTCTATTTTCATCTGCGGCACCGGGATTTGATAAATCTATCTCTGTGACCTACAGCCTAAAAGATGGCAGTAATGGTGGCCTTGCAGCGAATTACAGCCTATCTGGTGAAATCCTAACTGCTGATATTGAGGGGCGCACCAAAGAAAAACAAGACATCCTCGCACCAATGGTTGAACAGCAGGGTGAAATCGTCAAAAATGACACAAAGATTGAACGTGAAGAAAAGCTTGAGATGATTGAGACTGTTGAGCTGAAATCATTGCAAGAAACAACAGAGCCAACATCCTTTGTTGAGGCGGTCGGTGACTGGGTGATGCTAAGCTGTGAGACAAGTGGTGAACGCCAAGGTATGTGTTCTGCAAAATAATGATGAAAAAGGATGCCTTTGTGATGCGTTTTGCAATGATGAAACTTTTGATGCTTCTAGGTTTGGCATATGTATCTGTCCTGCCTGCCCTTGCCCAATCGGCTGATGGTATGACAACAACAGATTATAAAGATTGGGTGGTACGCTGCGTTGAGCGTGCCGACCTGCCACCTTGTGATGCTGTGCAAAGCGCTTTTGATACCGCAACAGAACAGCGTGTCATGCTTACCTCAATCGCGCATTTTGGCAGTAATGATGAAATTGGTGTGCAAATTTGGGTGCCAACAGGCATTTTGGTTTCTGGCGGTGTGTTATTTGAAATTGATCAAAAAGACAAAGCTCTAACAGGCTTGCGCTTTACAAGATGTGAGCAAGATGGCTGTTTCATCGAGGCTATCGTCTCAGAGGAAGACCTCTCGCCGCTGAAAAAAGGCAATCAAGCCGCTATCGCTGTTCTGGCAAGCAATGGGCAACCGCGTGTGGTTGGTTTATCTCTTTCTGGATTTACAAAAGCTTATGAAGCGGTAAAGTCAAAGAATAAAGCATGGTTTAAAGCCAATTCGTAACACCGCCTTTTGATGATTGTTAGCAAAATTATATGCGCATAGAGATGCCTGCAAGATTAGCAAAAAGACGACCCGCAAAGGCGGCCTATGCGGCTATGCTTGCAATCGGCGCGGTGATGCTGACAAGCTATGGCGCAACGGCACAGCTGACAAGCCTGTCTAACCCTGAAATTCTTGAACGCGCCCTCCAAGAGCCTGAGCTTGCACCTGAGGCGCCGCGACCCAACCTTATCCTGCCAAATCGCAATGAGGTACCTGATGGTGCACAAGAAATGCGTTTTATCCTCAGCGCCCTGTCAATCAAAGGGGGTGAGACTTTTTCAGTTGAGACATTAGCAAGTCTGATGCCACCTGAGACAGGCGCTATGATTAGCCTATCTGATCTTTATGCTTTTTCAGATCGCATCACCCAATATTACCGTGAACAAGGCTACGCTCTTTCTTTTGCCATTGTCCCTGCACAGGAAATTACAGATGGCGTTGTGCGCATTGAAATTATTGAAGGGCGCATTGATGAGCTTATCATAAGAGAGGAAAACCTCTCTGATTTAGCGCGACGTCATATTCTAGATGCCTTTGGGCGTTTTGCAGCAAAAGGTCTTACCAGAACGCAGGATTTAGAAGGTTTTCTTCTCTCGTTGAATAATTATCCTGGCATTAGTGCGAAAGGGCTTATCAGGCCTGGCTCACAGCCCTCTAGCTCTGCTCTTGTGCTAGAAGTGGAACAAACGCGGCAAACAGCGAGCCTAGGCTATCAAAATTACTTGTCTGAAAGCCTTGGGCGAGACGTGTTTTTAAGTGATATTGCGTGGCTTGGACAATGGACTGGCAGAGATGAAGCACGCCTATCATTGCGCCAAGCGCCTGACCCAAATACCTATGCTTCTGTGGCTTTTGACTATAGCAGCTATATTGATCATACCGACCTTGAGACCTATATCCGCCTCTCTCACTCTGAGACAAAGCCTGAGAAAGGCGCGCTCGCTGAACTTGATTTCACATCAAGCGCTTATAGCCAAGAAATTGGTGTGCGCACCCCCTTATGGCAAACGCGTAAATCATCTTTGTTTGCAGGGGGCGCTTTGCGGATTACGAACTCACAATCACGCAATGGGGCAACCCCCTCATCAACAGACCAGGTGCGAACAGTTACAGGATATGCTGATTATGAAATAGACTTGGCAGATGGTGTCTCTCATTTGCTGCGCCTTGAGGTTGAACGCGGCACCAACATCTTTCAAGCGCGGGCTAATAGCCGCGAGGGCGCAGAGCTTGAACATACCATCTTGCGCTTATCTGAGCGTTATCGCCAACCGATCCGGGTCCTGCCTATTGGTCAGGTTGATGCCACCTTCCGCTTGATGAGCCAAATCACCCTGTCAGATAAGCCGATATTCGCCAATTCAGAATGTTCATTTGGTGGGCGCGGTTTTGGTATTGGCCTTGATGCCGGCACCTTATCAGGTGAAGATTGTCTGCTTGTGAGCGCACAGATAAATTGGCAAAGACCGCTTGTGGGATTTGCCCTATTGCCGCCATCTCTTTTTACAGCTTTCGGGCGCTTGGATGCGGGCACCGTCAGGCAAAAAGGCCCCTTGGCAGCAGGTGAAGAGCGCCAACAAGAAGCCATCTCAGCAGCTATTGGTGCGCAATTTGTTATGACTAGCGGTATCACTGTCAATCTTGAGCAAGCAAAACAGCTTAAGAATGAAGATAGCCCTGAAAAAGAAGGCGAAGTCATGACCAATATGGCAGTGAATATGCGCTTTTAATTGGCTAAACGGGGGAAGATAGATATGGCAAAACAGATATTTCCTACAATAGCCTCTCAGACAAGCTATGATGTGGTGATTATTGGCGGGGCAATGATGGGATCATCTACCGCTTGGTTTTTATCCCAAAACCCTGATTTTGATGGTCGTATTTTGGTGATTGAAAAAGACCCGAGCTATCAATTTTCTTCAACCACTCACACAAATAGCTGTATGAGACAGCAATTCAGCGCGCCACTTAATATCAAAATCTCACAATTTGCCGCAGAATTTGTCAAAAATATCCGCAGTTTTATGGATAATGACCCAGAGGTGCCAAACCTCTCTATCCATAATTTTGGCTATATGTATTTAGCTAACACACAAGCCAGTGCTGATAATTTACGTGCTGCCTATGATATACAGCGTGATCATGGCGCTGGCACGAAATTATTAACCCCTGAAGAGATACAGCAAGCCTATCCCTTTTATCAGCTTGATGACATTATTCTTGGCTCTCACAACCTTATTGATGAAGGCTATTGGGATGGGATGACCGTCTTTGATTGGTGGCGTAAGAAAGCGCGTCAAAATGGCGTGGAATATATCCAAAATGAAGTGACCGCCATGACCAAAAATAAGGCTGGCACACATATTGAGAGCGTCACTCTTGCCACTGGCGACGTGATTTCAGCAGGTCAAATTGTCAACGCCTCTGGCCCGCGTGCCAACCGCACAGCAGAAATGGCTGGTATCACCATCCCTGTTGAGCCGCGCAAGCGCTTTACATGGGTGTTCTCAGCCGAGGAGCCACTTGATAGAGACTTACCGCTGACAATTGACCCCTCAGGCGTGCATTTCCGCCAAGATGGTGCTTCACATTATCTTGCTGGTGGTCATGCGGCCTATGATCCTGCTGTTGCTTTTGATGATTTTGAAATGGATCATGAGTTATGGTTTGACCATATTTGGCCGATTATCGCAACCCGTATCCCACAATTTGAAGCGATAAAAATCGTAAATGAATGGGCAGGCCATTATGCCTATAATGTGTTTGATCATAATGCCATTATGGGGCCCCATGATGAGGTAGAAAACTTTATCTTCCTCAATGGTTTTTCAGGACATGGCTTGCAACAATCGCCTGCTATGGGGCGCGGTACATCTGAATATATAACCTATGGCGAATATCGCACCCTTGATTTAACGCCGTTTCATTATGAGCGTGTGACCCAAAATGCGCCGTTGATTGAAAAGGCTGTGATTTAGCCTGCGATGCTGTCAAGTAACGCTTAGTACTTGCGGTTTATTCTGCTGATTAATCATGCTATGTTCGGCCAAGCAAAACCCTTTTCATGGATAATGAGTTTAATCATGCAGATACGTCGCTCTTATATTTGGGCTCTTCTTATTGCAGGCGGTGTAACCGCTTGGATGGTCTCTGGCCAATTTGCTTCATCTCCAAACGAAGCAGAACAAACAGATACAGCCGCTGAGGCGGCAAGCCCGTCAAATGAGAGTGACGTCAAACAGCTGACGATTAACGCGCTTCGTGTATCAAACAACCAAACCCCGCTTCAGGTCAGAGCTAGCGGTGTGACACGCACAGCCTTTGATGTTGAAATCATTAACCGCCGTAAAGCCTTTGTGGCCAATATCCCTGTTTCAGAGGGACGTTGGGTAAAAAAAGGTGATGTGTTAATTGAATTAGCCAAAGGCACATTAGAGGCTGATATCGCGGCATCTCGCGCTGATAGGCAAGCCGCCCTTGCCGCTTATGAAGATGCCAAGAAACGGTTTAGTGCTGATGGCACGCTTGCCGCACAATTAAATGCCGCAGAGAGCGAATTAGCCTCTATCAAAGCCACCTATAAGGCCAATGAAGCCCTTGCAGAGCGCGGTTTGCAGACACAATTATCACTTACCGCACAACGCGCGCAATTGGCCGCGGCAGAAACAAGATTGTTTGAATTACAATCCCTATCACAGGAAAAAGAGCTATCAGCCTCTTATTCTGCCCTCAAAGGTGTTGATGCCCGTCTTGCGATGTTACAAGAACAGCTTAGCTTTACAACAATCACCGCCCCACAAGATGGCTGGCTTGAGACCATTGCTGTTGAGGTGGGAGAATTTGCTGGTGAAAATGCGATGGTCGCCCATCTGCTTGGCTTGCAAGAGCTTGTCCTTGATGTGCCAGTACCACAAGCGCGTATTAATGATATCTCCCTTGGTGATACAGCACAAATTGACTTGATTGGCCAAGGCCAAACAAGTGGTGTCGTCAGCAAGATTGCCGCAACTGCGAATAGTGCAACAAGAACATTTACCGTTGAAGTCACATTGGATAATCAAGATGGCGCATTGCGCGCCGGCATGAGTGCAGAAGCAAGCATCACCATTGGCAGTGTCGATGCCTTTGAAATATCGCCAGCGCATTTGAACGTCAATGAAGATGGCCAGTTAACAGCAAAAATTGTTAGCGCTGATGATAAAGTTCAAACCGTAGCGGTTGAGCTTGTGCGCACCTCTGGCAATTCTGCCTTTATATCTGGGCTAGCCGATGACACAATTGTTCTTGCCGCAGGTCAAGCCTTCTTAAGTGAGGGTGAGTCTGTGCGCTATCAGCTGCAAGAAGGCGATGAGGGGAACAGCTAATGCAAGCCCTAATCAAAGCGGCATTTAGCCGCCCAAGCGCCATCATATTTATGTTGATCATCATCTTATTTGTTGGCTTTAACGCGACGGTCAATATCCCCAAAGAGGCCAACCCTGATGTTGAGATTCCCGTTGCTTATGCGTCTGTGCGCTATTCTGGTATCTCACCTCCTGATGCTGAAAAACTCCTTGTAAAGCCGCTTGAAAAACAGCTCCAATCCGTTGCTGGCCTTGATAAAATGACAGGCGTTGCAACCGAAGGCTATGCCTCTGTGACATTAGAGTTTTTGGCAGGTGAAGATATCGACCTTGTTCTTGAAGATGTGCGCAAAGCGGTTGATGATGCCAAACCTGATCTGCCTGCCAATGCTGATGAGCCAGAGGTGAATGAAATTTCCCTTGGCCTTTTCCCGATATTAACAGCCGCGCTTTATGGCAATTTGGATGAGCGCTCTTTGGTCTATGCCGCACGCGAATTAAAAGACAGGCTTGAAGCGGTTGATGGTGTTCTTGAGGTTGATATTGGCGGTGATAGAGACGAAGTCATTGAAGTGCTGATTGATGCTGCGGCTATCGAAGCCTATGGGTTAAACCCTGTTAGCGTGATCAGCCTTATTTCAGCCAATAATCAGCTTGTAACCGCTGGCGCGATTGATACAGGTGCGGGCCGTTTGGTGGTTAAAGTCCCTGGCGTTATTGAAAGCCTTGAAGAGCTTGAAAAAATGCCAATTAAAATCGCAGATGGCACAACCATTCACTTTAGTGATATTGCGACCGTAAGGCGCGCCTTCCAAGATGCCAATGGCTGGTCACGCGTAAATGGCCAAAGCTCTGTTGTTTTGGATGTCAAAAAGCGTGTTGGCGCGAATATTCTAGAAGTTGTTGGCGCAGCGCGGGCTATCATCAATGAGGGCGCTAAAAATATGCCAGGTGATGTCAAAGTCTCCTACCTCTATG
Organism: Alphaproteobacteria bacterium; assembly: GCA_011525265.1. GTDB lineage: Bacteria > Pseudomonadota > Alphaproteobacteria > Puniceispirillales > Puniceispirillaceae > UBA685. Next base: position 6,746 of record WTHV01000020.1, read on the forward strand.
ATGATTCTAAGACGGTGCGCACCCTGCTTGGTGATCTGACTAATAACGTCACGGCCGCTGTTATCATTGTGATGGTGGTTGTGGTGGCAAGCCTTGGTTTGCGCAATGCGACCTTGGTTGGCCTTGCCATCCCGGGCAGTTTCTTGATGGGTATTACGGTTCTCGCCAATTTAGGCGTGACCATGAATATCATTGTGTTATTCTCATTGATTTTGGTTGCGGGGATGCTTGTCGATGGTGTCATTGTAACGACCGAATATGCGGATAGACGCATAGCACAACGCGCTGACAGGAAAACCGCTTACCGCGATGGCGCCTTACGCATGGCATGGCCGATTATCGCATCAACTGTGACAACCCTTATGGTCTTTCTGCCCTTACTATTCTGGCCGGGGATTGTTGGCGGCTTTATGAAATATCTGCCGATTACCGTTATTTGTGTGCTATCTGCTTCGCTATTTATGGCGTTGATCTTTGTTCCTGTCTTGGGAGGCATTATTGGCAAAAAACGCCCCGATGATGGGATAAGGCGCAGTGCTCCGCGCTTTTATCGCTGGATATTGAAAAAGGCGATTGCCTTCCCGTCTCTTGTGGTTGTTGCGGTGGCGGGCTTTATGACATTTGCCTTTGGTGTCTATGGTTCAGCTGGCCTTGGGGTAAGCTTTTTCCCAGATATTGAACCAGAACAAGCTGTTGTGCAAATCCTAGCGCGTGGTGATTTAGCTGCTGAAGAACGTGATAATTTAGTGCAACAAGCAGAAGGGCGTATCTTGGATATTGAAGGTATTTCTGCCAAATATGCCAAATCAGGTCCCTGC
>WTHV01000178.1 GCA_011525265.1 Alphaproteobacteria bacterium
ATCGTGACATGATAATAACCTGCTAAAGTTCAAAGGATCCCTCATAAAAAAACAAGGGGGCGGCAAAATGACCACCGCTCAACTTTTACGAATTCTATCCTGTGCCGCAACCTATTTTTGCATGAAAAAAGGCTTTTTTTACACAGTGGATAATCGGCCTATTCTGCTTCGTGTTTGGCTAACCAATCAATGATCTTCACCGATAGCGGTATCCAAGCAAAACCAGCTATCAGATAGAACAGCAAATCAAGCGCCCAATGAATCTCAGTTACATAATCTGTTAGCAACAGCACCAAGCCAACATAAAGCGTAAATGCCGGAATTGTCCCAATTGCCACGATAAGATGACGCCATCGTTTCATGATACCCCCTTTTAGGATGCCCCGTTAAGAGGACATATAACGCCACAAGATCTGGCATCCCAACAAAATTAATAAAATATGCGTGATAATGTAAAAGACTTTATCGCTTAAGGTGCGATTTAAGTAACGCCCAATCATGATTCCAACTGGCACCGCTGGCAATAGGATAAGTGAGAGTGTAATTGTGCTAGGCGTGATAAAGGATAGCTCGCCATAAAGTGGCACTTTGGCAAGGTTTAAAAACAGCAAATACCATGCCATGGTTGCAACAAATAATTGGCGCGGCAAATTAAGCGGCAATAAATAGACTTGCGCTGGAATACCGCCTGTCAGAGAGACAAAACTGCTAAAACCAGACAGGCTGCACCATATTAGGGCACGGCTTGTAAGGCGCCGGCGATAGGCACGTATTTCTGCTCTAATGGCTTGTTTGGTTTGAACAGAAAAAGCCAATTTTGCAAAATATTTGCCACCTGTATATAACGCCAAAAACGCAATGAATAACGTTAAAATATCATCATTAATCGCGCCATAACGAAGCAAAAGCCATCCTGTCAATTGACCAAATAACCCTGTCACAGTCATGGCAATGATAATGCGCCGTACGCCAAGGTGGCGCCAAAACCAGACAACCCATAAATCAATCACGATAAATAACGGAAGCAAGATACCAAGAGCCTGTGTTGGTGCAAACACCACAAGCATAATCGGTGTTGCTAGTGAGCCTGCCGCTCCGCCAAAACCAGATTTTGATATGGCAACCGCTGTTACCGCAAAAAGCCCAATTGCGAGAGATAAAATCGGGGCATGAGCGATAAGAGATAAATCAAACATGCGAAGGAATCCGAATGCCTTCCGCTTTGAAATCTTCGCCTAAAAATGCAGCCTTGCCCTCTTTTTGCCATATGGCCAAATCCCATGCCCCATCTGTTTGCAATAGCTCATTCGGGCGATAATATTCAGACATAATCGTCTCATCACCTGATGTCACCTCAATTGGCACACGGCGATAATTCACGCCCTCAAAGAGGTCTAATGTGCCAATATCATCGTCAGATAGGTTCGACAAAATAAAGCCATATGCCTTAGCACCGAGACTTGGCAAAAGGCAGGGATAGCTTACATCTGCAACTTTATAGGTTGCGAAACCTTGCGCAAAGGCGGGCCGCAAATCTGCATCAGATACAGCGCGGCCTAGCACTTTTTCGCAAACCTCTCGGTCGCGCAAAGTGCCATAGATAAATAAATGTGCCATTAAACTCTCATAAGCTTTAAGTTATGATTACCATTGGTTACAGAAGCCCCTGTTTTGTTTAACAGCTTCTTGCCCCTTATCAAATATTTTCCTCACATAGCCTTTACGCACTATTATCATCTGACGGTTTCATCTGGCGACCTGAAAAGACCACATCATCGCCAAATTTGGCGTGCATATCATCAAGTGCTTGTTCAAGCTTATTTTTCTTTTGATTTGTCTCATCTAGTGCCATAAGCAAATCACTTGTCTGTGCCTTTGCCTCAAACCCATCAACGCCCACACCCAATAGGCGCCATGATTTATCTGGACTGATTTCCTTTTTTAACAACTGCGTAGCAACATCAAAAATTTCATGCGCTTTATCTGTAGGATTGGCAATTGTCTTGCGCCGTGTCAGAGATTGAAAGCGAGATGATTTCAGCTTTAACGTCACAACATTCCCCTGTAGCGCTTGCGCTTTTAACCTGCGAGAAACACGTAATGCTTGACGTTCAAGCAAGGGGAGTAACTCATTTTCAAAGGTAAGATTTTTATTGAATGTCGTCTCTGAAGACACTGATTTTGTTTCTCTTTCTGTGGATATTTTTCGATTATCAACACCTTGTGCAAGCTGTTGGAT
>WTHV01000223.1 GCA_011525265.1 Alphaproteobacteria bacterium
CCTAAGGCCCACGGATTTTAAGTCCGTTATGTCTACCATTCCATCACGCCCGCACAGCACGATATGAGATGATTACTCATCGTGATTGTGAATAACCAAATCTGAAACTAGATGCAACGAGAATTCGCAAAGATATGAAATATCTGTCTTTGTTTGCAAAATTTCTAATTTAGAATATACTTACAAAGTCATCGAGTAATAGGGAGTATGGCGATGAATAAAACGGTTGCAAATGTACGCAATGTAAGAAAGCGCGGCAAAACAAAGCTCGTGCGCATTTCTGATCAGTTGAATGATTTGGCCTGGGAGTTGTCTGAAAAGAATGACAGCGTTGGTGATAGTCACACAGCAAAATCAATTGCGATGCTTGATGAGTCATTGTCATTGATCCAGCGTGCATTAGGCTTGTTAAATTCTGTGGCAATCGACCCTGAATTATTGGTTGAAGCACCAAAGCCTGAGAAGAAATCATCAGGCCTATTTGCGAAGAAGAAAAAAGAGGACGGCGCGAATGAAGCAGCCGCTGAGGTTGTTGCTGAAAGAACGCCAATCGCCTCTATCAAGCCTCAGGCATAAGCCAAAAGGCTTCTAGCTAATTTTCTCACCACTTAAAATCTGAAACCGGCGCAAGAAATTTTGCGCCGCCTTTACAGGTGGTTCTGCTATGAGTGTGTAATCAGCGGGCAGGCCACGCGGTTGGGGAAATAGTTTTTTCGCCTCTGTTTGTGAAAAACCAGCAAGCTGTGTTGCCTCAAGCCAAGCAGCCATGCGATCAGCGCGCTTGATAATGCTTTTGACATAGGCTGGTAATTGCGCTGGTAGGCCAAAACGCAAATAAATGGCCGCCTCAAGTCCTGCTTCAATATCCTTATAGGCAGGGCCAAGCGCTGATTTAAATGGCGTAATCATATCGCCAATGACATATTCTGGCCCATCGTGAAGTAAGCAAGCAAGACGCCATTTCTGGTCAAGCTGTGGCGCGATTGATTGCACAAGCCGCTCAACAACGACCGAATGTTGCGCAACAGAATAGCCATAATCACCGCTTGTTTGACCGTTCCAGCGCGCAACACGCGCTAAACCATAGGCAATATCAGTTATTTCAATATCAACAGGGCTAGGCGAGAGGATATCAAGGCGCCTGCCAGATAGCATTCTTTGCCACGCACGTGGCGGTTGCGGTGAGGGTGATGTCTTTGATGGCATAGATGTGTTACCGCTCTTTTGATTCAAAGGTGTTAAGACTATCTTGGCAAATCTTGCTATAATATTGTATTACAGGAACACATGAAATAACAGGCTCAATCCTTATCAAGAAAGCAACATTTCGATGGATTTCTTCCAAACCAGAGAAAAATATAGAAAGCGCGAAATGCGTTATTCTGTGTCTTTTATATTTCGTGTTGCAGTCATTGGGCTCGTGGCATGGCTTGGCTGGTTATGGGGCACAGCAGAGCAAAAGCGCCTGCAAGCAGATTCAAATCTTGCGATTTTTGAGAGTGATCGTGAAATTCAGCTGCTAAATTCCAAAGTGGAACAAATGCAAATTGAGCTGAATGAAGCGCGTGCCCAAATTACAGCGGTTAGTCTGACTGACCAAAATTCAGGCCGTTTTGCCCAATTGGTCAAAGCCCAGATTGCCAATGGTACGAAGATTGAACAAATCTATGCCGCCTTGCAAAAGGTCGGTGTTCCGACAAATTGCCGCCCTGTGCATTATCAATCCTTGGCCGTTGCCACAGAGCTTTATGGCGGTGCAGAATCAAAGGCGACTTTGTTTGATGGGGCATTGCGACTCAATATTGAAGGGGCGGTTAATGAGAATGGCAATAAGGCAAATCCGTGGTTTGACCCCAATCAGAAGGTAACGGTAAGACAGGCTTATCTCGGCGGGCAAACAATCTCAGAGCATGATTTGCCATTTACCTTAATTTTGCCAGCACAAGAATGGATTATAGAATTGAAATTTAGCGAATCTGACTTACGCGGCTATGTTGATCTAGATGTCCAAAATTGCGTCATTGGCTAGCGTTGCGCTGCATGTGATTCAAGTTCATAAACATCTGAAATCGTTGTGTAATCCTTATAGCCTAAACGGGCAATTGGGCGATATTTTTCCACATCCACCTTGCCATTTTCTATGATGGTATCTTCGATATGAATCCCCGTCACAAGACCTATGACCATGATACAGCCTGCACGCTCATCCGTGCCTGGCAAGGATATCATATCATGTAATCGGCATTCCAAATGAGCTGGGGCACCTGCCACAAGAGGCGCGGTGATGGTTTGGGCTTGTTTTTTCGATAATCCTGCAATGGTAAACTCATCCCTCTCAGCCGATACAGCCTCAGATGATACAACCATAGCTGTTCTTTGTGCCTCGCTTACGATATTGACGCCAAATTCGCCTGTTTGCCTGATATTGTGCAAGCTGTCTTTTGGTGCGTGACCATCATCAGAGAGTTGCTTTGCATCCTTTCTGGCATCTGGTGCTGACACAAACATCACCATAGGCGGCAATTCAGATACCGCATTGAAAAAACTGTAAGGGGCAAGATTGGCAGTCCCATTTTCATCACAGCTTGAAATCCACCCAATAGGACGCGGTGAAATTAACGCCTTGAAGGGGTTATAAAGAAGGCCAGCATTTTTATGTGTTCCAGGGGTGAAAAACATCCGTTGAATTCCCTTATATAGCGCTGTCTTACGATGATCTGCCGTAATAGTATGCGCGTATAACTATCATATAATCAAGAGGGTAAAATAGCGCCCTTTACGAGGTTTTTCCTCTCATTTTTTCGCCCTTGTTTGAGAGGGCGTATATAAGGTTTATCATGGATAATATCGTCATTTTCGGTGCAACAGGCGCGATCGGTCAAAGTATTGCACGTCAGCTTCATAATGAGGGCGCATCTGTCTTTTTGGCCGCGCGTCATGAGGCAGAACGCCACAGCCTTGCCAGTGAATTAGGCGCACGCCATGCATCATTTGATGCCCATGATGAGGCGTCAATTGCCGCGATTATCGAAGAAGCCACAAAGGCAGGGCCTATCACAGGCTTGATATGGGCGGTTGGGTCTATCTTGCTAAAGCCGCTTGGCAAATTAACAAAAGATGATTTTGCGACAACTTTTGCCTTAAATGTCACAGGCGCTGCTTTGGCCATAAGATATGCAAGCGATAGCCTCAAAGCTGGCAAGGGCTCTGTGCTTCTTTTCAGCTCTGTTGCCGCCTCACAAGGGTTTGCGGCACATGGTGCAATCGGGGCCGCAAAAGCGGCTGTTGAAGGTCTTGCTCTTGCGCTTGCCACAGAGATGGCACCAGATGTGCGTGTGAATGTGATTGCACCGTCTCTGACGCGTTCAAAGATGGCGGCACCGTTGCTGTCAAATGATATTATGGCAAAAGGCATCGCCCAATCACACCCGATACGCCGTCTTGGCACAGGTGATGATTTTGCATCACTTGCATCACTTTTGATGAACCCTGAGCATTCTGGTTGGATGACAGGCGCCATTATCCCTGTCGATGGAGGACGAGGCGTCCTTCGTACCAAGGGTTAGGGGCGCACTTTATGGGTCAGCATTATTTTATCACAGGTGTGAGTGCCGGCATTGGTCAGGCACTGGCTGAGAAGCTGACGGCAAAGGGGCATTTCGTATCAGGGGTTGCCCGCCGCAAAGATAGGCTTGATGACCTTTCTGAGCGTCTGTCTAATTTCCATGGCATAGAATGTGATGTTGCTGATAAGGCGCAAGTTGCTGATGCGGTGAGGCAGGCTGTCGAGGCCTTTGGCCCTATCACGGTTCTTATCCCTAATGCTGGCATTTATATTCCAGATAAAAAGGGCGAAATTGATGTGGCCTCTTTTGAGAGGCATATGCAGGTCAATTATATGGCAAGCATCTATTGTTTGGCTGAAATTCTTCCCAGTATGAAAGCAACTGGTGCGGGGCATGTTGCATTGATGGCATCTGTTGCAGGCTATCGAGGCCTGCCACGCTCAAGCGCCTATGGGCCAACAAAAGCAGCGTTAATTAACCTTGGAGAGGCATTGCGTTTTGAACTTGAAGGCACAGGCGTTAAAGTCCAGATTATCTGCCCCGGTTTTGTTGATACTGAGGCGACCTCTGTAAATGATTTTGATATGCCTGATATCATCACAGCTGATGAAGCTGCGGATAATATTATCACAGGCCTACAGCAAAATAGCTTTGAGATCGCGTTTCCTAAGCGTTTTGCCAGAAAGATGAAATGGCTAAAACTCCTATCAAATGATATATATTATGCCATCGTATCCAAATCGACCAAATCCTAATCATCCTATTGGGGTATAAGATGACAATAGAAGATAACGCAAAAGCCTATGCTGATTATTATGAAGTGATTGCACCAGATACGCTTGATAGGCTAGGTGATATGTTAGCGACAGATGTCGTTTTTATTGACCCCTTTAATCGCATTGTTGGCAAAGATCAGATGGTTGATGTGTTTCGCCAAATGTTTGAGACAATGGATAATCCCAAATTTGATGTGCTTGATTTGGCCCTATCAGAGCGTGCGGCCTATTTGAAATGGCGTATGACAGGTACGGTGAAAGCGGCACCAAAAATGCCCTTTGATATTGTGGGTATGAGTGAGGTGACCTTTGATGCAGATGGCAAAGTTATCATGCATCATGATCATTGGGATAGCGGCAGTCAGCTTTTGCGGCATTTACCCTATATTGGGTGGATTACAAAACGCATTATGAGGCTATTTGCCCATTAACGGCGATGGAAGCTGATAAATAGCTCACCTAATTTAAAGCCGAATTTGGTGATTGTGGCGTGGTTTAGCACCACATCTGCTGATTGCATGATCATCTTATCATTAAAATTGACCAGTACTTTTTTGCCAAATAGCTCAAGATAGAAATCATAACGCCATAGCAGGCCAATATTGGTTAAGGTGCCTTTGGCGCTGTCTTTGACATCATCTGTGGTGCCAACAAAGTTTCTCTCTGATGTGCGTTTGATTTGCCAGATACGTGTTTCTGTCTTGCCATCATCAAATGTGAAATGCTCATTAAGCACAAAGCCATCATTTGCTGGCTCGCAAGACACATCTGCTGAAAAGCGTTTTTGGATATTGCCAAAACGGTCAATAAACATACCGCTTGCCTTCAAATCACCAGAGAAAAAATCCTCTGGGACGAATTGTGTTGGTATGACCTCATCAACAACGGATAAGGTTTGTTTTGCAGATGTTTGCGCCATAAATATCTTTCCTAAAAGAACGAGACAAGAGCGTAAAAATCACGCATCTCTCCCATTCTATAAGAGTTTACGGCATTGGTTTTTAACTGGATCAGCCTCTGTGGCCGCTTTTCCACAAGGTGATATTGACCTTCACTCTTTGGTAAGAGTCATCTGCTTGACGTCAATTATCCCTGACTTAAATCCGCCCTCACAATAGGCGAGATATAATTCCCACATACGTTTGAATTTCGTGTCAAACTGCCCCATTTGTGCGATAGTCGGCCATTGTGCGAGAAAGTCGATGCGCCATTGTTCAAGGGTTTTGGCATAATGCAACCCATAGCCCTTTGTTTCAGTGAGCGTCATGCCTGCTTCTTCAATTGGGGGGGTGATTTTCTCAATAGACGGCAACATACCGCCTGGGAAGATATATTTTTGAATGAAATCAGGGGTTGTCCGATAGCTTTCAAACTCTGAATCATCAATGGTAATCACTTGTAAAGCAGCTTTGCCACCATCGCGCAATACATCTGATATCTTATTGAAATAGGTTGACCAATAAGACATCCCAACAGCTTCAAACATTTCGATTGAGACAACCTTATCAAAACTTTGTGACTCAATGTCGCGGTAATCTGTGATTTTAATCTCAACCTTATCATCAAGCCCGGCGGCTGTGATGCGGGCTTTGGCAAAGTCATATTGTTCTTGTGAAATGGTGATACAGGTCAGGCGCACATCATAGTTCTTTGCCGCATATTCCGCAAAACCACCCCAACCACAGCCAATTTCCAACACATGATCACCAGCTTTCAATTCAGCCATTTCAGCTAATTTGCGGTATTTCATATTTTGTGCGTCTGATAATGACATTTGCTCTGTTTCAAACACAGCAGACGAATAGGTCATCGTCTCGTCAAGCCATAGGGCATAGAAATCATTGCCAAGATCATAATGATAAGAAATATTCTTGCGTGAGCCTGTCTTAGAATTTCTGCGCAACATATGGCCAAGTCGTGTGAATAGCCATGATAGCGGGTTCATTTTGAGTTTTTCTTCCACAATCTGATTATTGGTTGCGGCAAATTCAATCAGATTGACCAGCGTGTTCGATGTCATCTCGCCCATCATATAGGCTTCACAGAACCCCATCTTGCCATCTTTGACAAGGCGCAAAAGACCGCTTCGTTCCACAATCGTCAAATCAGCTTCTACCCCTTTGGTCTTGCCCTTGAAATGATGGGTGTCACCTTCAGGAAATGTCAGGGTGAGGGCCCCAACGGGTAGTTTTGGGGCAACTTCTAAAATGATTTTCTTGGCGAATTTATAACGCAGAGAGGCAAACATTATCGCTGTCCTTTTAGTGATGACAAAGAGTGAGGCTGTGACGGTGGGGGTGGTTTCGATATAAATGTCAAACGCTTTGCAAATAGCTTTAACGCCTCAAGATGGATGGCAAACCACGGGCGTAGCGGCCATTGTCTTGTTTTTATGAGGTTTTTGATAATCGACCAGCTTGTTAAGGGGGTGATCGTGCCGCGCATTGTTGCTGTTAGCGCTAATGCGCCTTTAATGCGGTAACGAATGATAAGATTATAGAGTGAGCCTGCTTGCCTGTGAAAGAGTTGGTAATCGCCTGTCACATCAAAGAAGGGGGAGACATGAAAGCATTTTTCAGCCTCATGCAAACTCGCACGCCCTGTATCATCACAGCGCCCAACATAAGAATGAGATTCACCAAAGGTATTGTGCACCTCATAGACCACAAAGACCATTTGGTCCGCCGCATCAAGGCAGCGATAGACTGATAAAGGGTTAAAGCTTACCCCAAAAATACGCGGAAATGTCAAAAGCTCTATGCGTGAGATGGGCGTTGTCACGCCAGATGCGCTGGCAAGTGCTTTGATATAATCACTCAAACTGTCATAGCTATGTGGCTTGTCGTATGATTTATGAAAACAGCCATAATCTTGCTCGGTAAAAGATAGGATGTTAAAGCGGCCAACAGAGAAAAAGCGTGATGTGCTGTTCGCCTTATCCAATTTGGTGATATCTATCAGTAAGGATAGGCCAGGGCGTGCCAAAAAATGCGGCTTTGGCGCATGGCGTGTATGATGAATCTGTGAGGTTACCAAGGCACACGCATCTTGTGCTAGCCACCTGTCTTGAACAGTCATGTAAAAGCCTCTCCCTTGTCCTTCCACCTACTAATACATTTACGCTTCTAAACTTTTTGCAAAAGCACTTGGCTCATGC
>WTHV01000022.1 GCA_011525265.1 Alphaproteobacteria bacterium
GGGTTTATTGCCTATGATGATAGGCACGCGGTTGGCTTTATCGAATTATCACTGCGCCCTTATGTTAATGGCTGTTTAGAGAGCCCTGTCGGCTTTATTGAGGGTCTTTATTGCGCGCCAGATTATGATAAGGAGGCCTTATCTTTGTCATTTATCTCTAAAGCGACCAAATGGGCCCAAGACAAGGGGGCAAGCGAGCTTGCGACAGATACCTATCTTGAAAATCATAGCGCACAGCAAGAGCATCAAAGATGGGGCTTTCAGATGACAGAAAAGATTGTGTATTTTCGCAAAAAACTCTAGCGTGCTTCTATCAGTCGTAAAAGAGTTATGATGTCACAACCACTTATCCACATCTCAGATGCGAAGCGCTTCCCATTTTGGCGCAGACCAATTGCCTTATTATTTGTCATGGCATTTGCGATGCCATTGGCCTTTGCCACATGGTCAGCCTTACTGAATAATTTTGTGATTGAGGCGGCTAATTTTACTGGTGTAGAGATAGGCTGGCTTCAGACCGTACGCGAAATTCCGGGCTTTTTAGCTGTTGGTATTCTTCTGCTGATGGTGTTTTTCAGAGAACAATGGCTTGCCTTAATATCATTGATGCTATTGGGCGCGGCAACCATTGCCACATCTTCTTTCCCGAGTTTTTATGGGCTTTTGATAACCACCTTTATCGGCTCTTTGGGGTTTCATTATTTTGAGACGGTCAATCAATCCCTGCAATTACAATGGCTTGATAAGGATAAGGCACCCCAACTGCTTGGCTGGCTTGTGGCTTGTGGCTCTGGCGCATCTCTTCTTGCCTATGGGCTGATAACGCTATTTTGGCAGAGTTTTGATCTCTCTTATCAATTTGTCTATGCCGCAGGTGGCGGGGCGTGCCTTTTGCTTGCCGCCTATAGCTTTATCGCCTTTCCGCAGTTTCAATCTGAATATGAACAGCATACAAAATTGCTTCTTCGCAAACGCTATTGGCTCTATTACGCCCTGCAATTTATGTCAGGGGCAAGGCGGCAAATCTTTGTGGCCTTTGCGGCCTTTATGATGGTTGAAAAATTTGGCTATGATGTGCATCACCTCACCTTGTTATTTTTGATCAATTATCTAGCCAATATGATATTTGCGCCGCTCATGGGACGCTTTGTCCAAAAGCTTGGGGAACGCTTTGCGCTTATTTTTGAATATGCAGGGCTAACTATTTTATTCTTACTTTATGGCGGCATTTATTATTTTGACTGGAGCGCATGGATAGGCGCGGTGCTTTATGTTGTCGATCACCTTCTCTTTGCGCTCGCTTTTGCGCTTAAGACCTACTTCCAGAAAATCGCAGACCCGCAGGATATCGCACCAACCGCAGCTGTTGCCTTTACCATTAACCATATTGCGGCTGTCTTTTTGCCAGCGGCGCTTGGCTATTTGTGGATTATGGCACCAGATGGGGTCTATATATTGGCAAGCCTGATGGCCTTTGTCTCACTGATTTTGGCCTGCTTCATCCCACGCCACCCCGTAAAAGGGTATGAGACCATCTTTGCGCGTGGCAAAGGGATTACAGCTGTTTCAGGAAATTAACCAATTCTATGCGATGCGCTTGTTTGTTTATCAAGGCCTCGCTGAGCTGATATTTCTTTTGCAAAGCGGCATCATCCTCTTTGTCGAGACGCATAAAATCAGCACAAATCTCAGTCACATTATCAGAAATACCAAGCTGTGAGGCCAAATACCGCGCATCTTCAAAACTGTTGACATCATTGTGCTTGATATAATTTGCGATATCTTGGAATTGTAATTCAGGGTGATATTGCACACCCCAAAATTGCACCCCGCCCGTCTCATAGGCCATAGCTTGGTGCATGCTATGGTCATTATAACTTAGGCTGACAGCGCCAGATGGCAGGCGAGCAATTTCATCACGATGCATACAACGCGCATCAAACACAGCTGCCTTGCCCTGATAAAGGGCATGTGTTTTCCCCTCCGCTGAGAGGGTAATATCACGCGCAATGGCAAATTCTGTGCGCTTTGGATTAGCGCGATTTTCACCGCCCAAGACCGCCACCGCCAATTGCAGGCCATAGCAAGAGCCAAATACCGGGAGCGCTGTATCAAGGGCGCGGGCCATAACCTGTCTTGCAGGTGCCGCCTCTGCCTCATCCGCTGACCAGCGATTGGCGGAACCGGTAAAGACCACCCCATCACAATCTGTCTCTTATACACATCTGACGCT
>WTHV01000065.1 GCA_011525265.1 Alphaproteobacteria bacterium
TGATGAATGGCACATTTACCATCTCAAATGGCGGTGTGTATGGCTCTTTGATGTCGACCCCAATTATCAACCCGCCACAATCGGCAATTTTGGGTATGCATAAAATTCAAAAGCGTCCAGTGGCTGTTGGTGATAAGATTGAAATCCGCCCTATGATGTATTTGGCGCTATCTTATGATCACCGCATCATTGATGGGCGCGAGGCTGTATCATTCTTGGTACGAATTAAGGAATCAATCGAAGACCCGCGTCGTCTTCTATTAGGAGTATAAGTCATGTCATCATTTGACCTGATTGTTATTGGTGCTGGCCCGGGGGGCTATGTGTCTGCGATTCGTGCCGCACAATTGGGCATGAAGGTAGCATGTGTTGATAAGCGTGAAACGCTTGGCGGCACCTGCTTGAATGTTGGCTGTATCCCATCAAAGGCTTTGCTAAATAGCTCTGAGAAATATCACGAGGCGGCACAAGGTCATCTTGATGATATGGGTATTTCATTTGGCAAGGTGGGTCTTGATCTGTCTGCGATGATGGCATCAAAGGATAAGATTGTTAAAACACTAACAGGCGGCATTGATATGCTGTTTGCCAAAAACAAAGTCACCCGCCTCACAGGTTCTGCCATGATTTCTGCCAAGGGCGAGGTCACACTTACCGATGGGCCTGATAAGGGCATTTACAAGGCAGAGCGTATTTTGATCGCCTCTGGCTCTGTGCCGACAAGCTTGCCAAATGTGGATATTGACGAAAAACAGATTGTCTCCTCAACAGGGGCTTTGACATTATCAAAAGTGCCAAAGAAATTGGTTGTGATTGGCGCTGGTTATATTGGTCTTGAAATGGGCTGTGTGTGGTCACGCCTTGGGGCAGAGGTTGAAGTTGTGGAATATCTGCCGCGCATTTTGCCAGGTATGGATAGTGAAGTTGCAACGAAGTTCAAATCATTGATGGAAAAACAAGGCCTATCATTCCAGCTTTCAACAGCTGTGAAATCTGCGAAAAAGACCAAGAAGGGCGTTAGCCTGACTGTGGCAGATGCAGATGGCAGCAATGAGCGCGTGATAGATTGTGATGTTGCGCTTGTCTCTGTTGGTCGCAAGGCAGCGACAGACGCGCTTGGCCTTGATAGCTTGGGTGTTGCCCTATCTGAGCGAGGCCAAATTATTGTGGATGAAGATTTCGAAACCAACATTGAAGGCATTTATGCCATTGGTGATGCGATTGCTGGCCCTATGCTTGCCCATAAGGCAGAAGAAGATGGCGTTGCGGCTGTTGAAATTATGGCAGGCATGGCTGGTCATGTGGATTATGATCATGTTCCAGGTATTGTCTATACAAGCCCTGAAGTCGCCACGCTCGGCATGACCGAAGATGCGCTAAAAGACGCCGGCATCGCCTATAATAAAGGCAGCTTCCCGTTCTTGGCCAATAGCCGTGCAAAAGCAACAGGCAATACAGATGGGTTCGTGAAAATGCTTGCTTGTGCCAAAACGGATAAGGTACTAGGCGTGCATATTATCGGACATGAGGCAGGCACGCTTATTCACGAATGTGCCACAGCTATGGCTTTTGGTGCCTCATCTGAAGATATTGCGCGCACCTGTCATGGTCACCCGACCTTGAATGAAGCGGTCAAAGAGGCCGCCCTGGCCGTTGATAAGCGCGCCATCCATATCTAGCTTGAAGTGATTTATTTTGATTTTGCGCGGGGGTGCGTCTGATGATGCACCTCTTTTAGCCGGGCTGTATCAACATGGGTATAGCGTTGTGTTGTTGACAGGCTTGCATGACCCAAAAGTTGTTGAATAGCACGCAAATCACCCCCACCTGCCAATAAAGATGTTGCAAAGGCATGACGCAAAGCGTGCGGGGTTGTGTGTGATGGCAGATTAGCCGCCGCTCTCAAAGCTTCGATCCGTCTTTGCACCGCGCGCGCACCAAGCGGATTGCCTCTGCTTGATAAAAATAATGGCGCATCTGCGGGCTGTTCAGATGGCCCTGCAAAAGGCCGTTGATCAAGATAGGCTGTCACGGCCACACCAATCACAGGCAAGAGAGGTATTTCCCGAATTTTGCCACCTTTTCCTGTAAGCCTGAGCCAATCTGTTAATGGCACATCAGAGATGGTCAGACCTAAGGCTTCGGACAGACGCAAACCTGCCCCATAGAGTAAAAGTAGAACCGCATAATCACGCTGCTTTTGCCAGCCTTCAATCGGGGCGCTTGCGAGGGCTTTGAGTAAATCATCTGTTTGTGATTGCGTGATAGCCTTTGGCAAAGCTGTGGCAATTTTTGGGGCTTTCATCCAGCTTAAATCTGGGATATCCGCACCAGCATGACGCAGACCATAGCGATAATAGGATCGCAATGTGGATATGCGTCTGGCAATGGTTGTGCGAGCAAGGCCGCGGGATTGTAAGTGCGCTAAATAACGGCGAAAGATGGCTCTGCTTGGCGGCATAGCGTCTGTTGCCTCTTGCACAAGGAAGGCACCATAATCGTCTATGTCGCGCTGATAGGCGTGAAGCGTATTTTCAGGATAACGTCGCTCATCTTGTAAATAGCGCATCCAATCTGCTTGCCATGAAAAGCGCATCATATCCCCCTATCACTTATGATGAGGGGCTTGAATTAATGATAGTAAACAGACCCCCACCATCTCTGAGAGATGAAGTAATAATGCCCGCCCCTTTTGCTGGGTAAAGCTGTCATCATCTCGCCCGCCAAGCATAAGCAATGAGCCTGCCACTGGCGCAGGCAGCTGATCAGGCAAGCGCATAAGAGCAAGTGATTGTGGTGTGGTCTGAATAAGAGATAAAGCAATCTTGGATGGCTTGCCCATTGTGATGACATCATCGCCAATAAGCGTTGCGATATCAGCCTCAGGCAATGTCAGGAAGCCAAGTGATTCTGCCTCTGGCAAAGCATGATCTGATGCCATGATAAGATGGGCGCTCTCAAGGCCAAAAATCAACGGTAATTCTTCATGAACCATCTGGGCAAAGCCTGTTAATTCATTGCAGGCTAAAAAGCCCAAAGTCGCATGATGAAGCTCTTGCCAATGCAGCATATTTTCGGCCGCAACTGTCAGTAATTTATGATTTGTCTTTTTCGCTTTGCGTGCCTCTTCGCGCGCTTTATTTGCGATTTTCGATGTCACATCAATCACATTAGGGGCTGATGTGACATCTGGAAATATGATGCCATTGGTGCGTAACGCTGACTGATGGCGCACAAGGAAATCAGGATGATCGCTTAGATATTGTAATAAAATGCTCTCATCCATAAATGATTATCCTGCGTCGATAAAATTGCGCACATGATGCGTCTAGCTGGCCTCTTTAATGATTAGAGAATTGACTGACCTGTCTTTTCCCAATCTTTTAGAAAGGCTGTTAGGCCGCTATCTGTTAGGGGGTGATGATACATCTTGTCCAAGATAGCAGGCGGCAATGTGACAACATCCGCGCCAATCAAAGCGGCGTCAACAACATGCTGTGGGCCTCGTGCTGATGCGACCAAAACTTCTGTATCGAAATCATAATTATCATAGAGCGTGCAAATCTCTTGGATAAGGTTCATGCCATCTTGGCCCAGATCATCTAGCCTGCCAACAAATGGTGAGATGAAAGCTGCACCAGCTTTGGCGGCAAGTAATGCTTGAGCCGCAGAGAAGCAGAGCGTGACATTCACCATGATACCTTGGTCAGATAATGTTTTGCAGACTTTAAGGCCATCGACTGTAAGAGGCACTTTGACAGCAACATTATCAGCCAAATCAGCAAGCTTTAGGCCTTCTTTTAGCATCGTGTCATAATCTGTGGCTGTGACTTCAGCACTTACAGGGCCAGAGACTTCAGCACAAATGTCCTTGATGGTGGCAAGGATGTCTGAGCTTGATTTGGCAATAAGTGATGGGTTTGTTGTTACGCCATCAACCATTCCTGTCGGCGCGAGGCGCTTAATTTCTGAAATGTCAGCTGTGTCGAGAAAAATTTTCATATTATCATGCCTTTGATGCTTGCACCGATACGCGTGGCGACCCATTATTGGAAGCCATATGCATTAAAATTAAAACAATGTGAAAGAGGCCCTTTATCACGATGCCTCTTTATAGTGTTTCAAAAATACGTCCCCTAACCTTGCAAGGCAAGCCCTATCATTATGTCAGCCTCGAAAACGCCACACCCCATAGGACAGCACGCTTTGCCAGCGCAACAGATTGTGCAAGTTGCTGTGCCGTTGCCTATCAGGCAAAAGGGGCCTTTTGCGTATGATTATATTGTGCCAAAGGGGCTGCGTGTAACGGTTGGTATGATTGTTGAAATTCCGCTTGGCAAAAGACAGATTTGGGGGATTGTGATTGCGGATACACCATCTGGTGATGTGGCGGCGGATAAGCTGAAAGAGATTATCTCACTTGCTGATTTGCCAGCCCTCTCGCGCAGTCATTTATCTTTTTTATCACAGGTCTCTGATTGGACGATGGCACCGTTTGGGATGGTGATGCGTATGATGCTTTCCACACCAAAGGCGCATTTGCCGCCGCCAACTTGTGTTATCAATGCGCTTGGTGATGCTGATAAAATGCCATCAGGAAAGCGCACACCAAAACGTGAAAGGGTGCTAGATTTTCTTGCCGAGGGACACGCAATGAGCGCCGCTGATTTGGCAAAAGAGACAGGCACATCACAAGCGGTTATCAAAGCGATGGCAGAGCAGGGGTTTTTGAAAAAGCTGACCATAACAAAAGAGGCTAATTTGGCTTATCAGATGCCAAAACAAGAGGCTGAGTCTTATAATTTGGTGGAATTAACGCCCTCTCAAAAAGACGTATCGCAGGGCATTAGCGCATTTTTGAATAAGGGCTTTTCTGCCCATCTTCTTGATGGTGTAACAGGTTCTGGTAAGACAGAAGTATATTTCGAGCTTGTTGCCAAAATGATGGCAGAGAAAAAACAGCTTTTGATTCTTTTGCCAGAAATAGCGCTGACTGCGGCATGGCAAACACGCTTTGAAGCACGATTCGGACAAAAGCCCCTTATTTGGCATAGCTCGGTCTCTTCTGCAAAGCGCCGCAAATTATGGCGTGCCTGTCTTGCGGGTGAGCCTGTGATTGTGGTGGGTGCACGTTCAGCATTGTTCCTGCCTTTTAGCAATCTTGGCCTTATCATTGTTGATGAGGAGCATGAGCCATCATTTAAACAAGAAGATATGGTGATTTACCATGCCCGCGATATGGCTGTGATGCGCGCCCATATCGAATCACTGCCTATTGTGATGGCCACCGCAACACCCTCTTTAGAGAGTTGGGTGAATGCTGGACAGACGCCTTTGAGCGTAAAGCCCGCGCGCTACCATCATTGGCAGCTTTTGCATCGTGTTGGGGAATCAACCTTGCCTGACATTCAGATGATTGATTTGAAAAAAGACAGACCGTCTGCAGGGCGGTGGTTGTCAGACCCGTTATTGCAAGCCATGTCAGAGTGTCTTGGTGCCGACCAACAGGTCTTATTATTTTTAAACCGCAGAGGTTATGCCCCGCTCTCTATTTGTGAGGCTTGTGGCCATAAGGCGAAGTGTAATGCGTGTGACTCATGGCTTGTGACCCATCGTTTGAGCGCCTCGCGCCAATGTCATCATTGTGGGTATCGCCAACCATTGCGCAATCAATGCGATTCTTGTGGTGAAAAAGATCAGATGCGCGCCTATGGGCCTGGGGTTGAACGTCTTGCCGAAGAGGTGGCCTTGCTATTCCCTGAGGCGCGGGTGGCGATTTTATCCTCTGATACAGCCGCTAATCCTGAGGTCGCAGCAGAATTGATTCGCGCTATTTCAGACAAAGAGATTGATATTGTCATCGGCACGCAAATGGCGGCCAAAGGGCACCATTTCCCGCATTTGACCTTGGTGGGTGTTGTAGATGCTGATTTTGGCTTGCAGGGCGGTGATTTGCGCGCGGCAGAAAGAACGTATCAGATGTTATCGCAAGCCTCTGGCAGAGCAGGGCGTGCGGCTGAAAAAGGTGTGGCTTATTTGCAAAGCTATGAGCCTGATAATGCGGTATTCCATGCGCTATCGTCTGGGAATCGTGATGCGTTTCTTGGGCTTGAGACACAAATGCGTCAGGCAGCCTCTATGCCACCTTTTGGCAGGCTTGCCGCTGTTATCCTCTCAGGGGTTGATGAGGGGCAGGTAGAAGCCCAAGCCAAATTACTGGCGTCACAGCGCCCGCAATATAAAGATGTGCTGATTTTTGGCCCAACGCCTGCGCCCATAGCTCGCATAAGAGGGCGTTATAGGATGCGTTTTCTTATTCGTGCGCCGCGCGGTGTGAATTTGCAGGAAATCCTCTCCGAGTGGCTTGATAAACAACGAATCCCTAGTCAAATCTTCATGCAGATTGATATCGATCCCTATAGTTTTATGTAATTTTGCAAAAAGCGCCTCACTGCGGCACTTTGCGCGTGCCTTCTTGCTTGCCTTTCTGGCAGGGGTGTGATACTTCCCATCTGCAAAATAAGGCTTGCGTTTATTGTGATTGCTCGCTGTTGGTTTCCAACCAGAGCATTACCATAAAAGATACGGGGCCTTTTTGTGTGAAGCTTAAGATGCGGCCGGCCTTACTCAGCCATGTATTTGCACATGGGTAACCATAATGGTAAAAATGGCCGCAACGATTGATGAGGGATAGGTAAAGTGAGCTCTGTAACAACAGGTCTGGCAGCCAGATATGCTGGCGCCCTTTATGATTTAGCCAATGATGCCAAGGCAGTTGACGCTGTGCTGGCCGATCTTGAGGCTCTTGGCACACTAATTTCTGAAAATGCTGATTTGGCACGCCTTATCACATCTCCTGTAATTGGCCGCTCAGAACAAATGAGCGCTATGACAGCGATTTTAGAAAAAGCAGGCGCGAATGCCCTGACTGTTAAATTTATTGGTGCTGTGGCAGATAATGGGCGTCTATTCGCTTTGTCACGCATTTCACAAAATTTCGTTGAGCTTGTCGCTAAGAAGCGCGGTCAAGTTTCAGCCGAAGTCGTATCAGCTGTGGCGCTTGATAAAGAGCGTCAAAAGCTGGTCGAACAATCTGTTGCCAAAATTGCTGGCAGCGACAAATTATCTTTATCGATGCGCGTTGACCCGTCATTAATTGGCGGTCTTGTGGTGCGTATCGGCTCTCGTATGATTGATACGTCAATCAAAACAAAACTAAACCGGCTTGAAGCGGCTATGAAGGGTGTTGCGTGATGGATATCCGTGCAGCTGAGATTTCTGCGATTCTGAAAGATCAAATTGCTAACTTCGGTTCAGAAGCTGAAGTAGCAGAAGTAGGTCGTGTACTATCTGTTGGGGATGGTATCGCGCGTGTCTATGGTTTGGACAATGTTCAAGCTGGTGAAATGGTCGAATTCGACGGTGGCATCAAAGGGATGGCACTGAACCTTGAATCAGACAATGT
>WTHV01000252.1 GCA_011525265.1 Alphaproteobacteria bacterium
CTCTCAGATTTAGCTGTTTGCCACTTGGCGAACTTGGTTTTGAGGAGATATTTCAATGCGTTTTGTAAAATTATTTGTGGCAACGCTATCTGTTGCACTGGCGGGGTTTTCTGCCTCGGCTCAGCCTTTGGTTGATACATTATGGGCAAAAGAGCGCCTGTCTGATGACAAGGTGGTCTTTATCGATTTGCGTAATAAAATTGATGGCGGCAATTATGAAACATGGCTTGAAGGTCATGTGCCGGGCTCTGTTCACTCAGATTATTTAAATGCGGGCTGGCGTGTTGGCCGCGATGATGTTGTTGGTCTGTTGCCAAGTGAAGGTGATTTCTCAGCACTGGCACAAAAGCTTGGTGTGTCAGCTGACAGCCATGTGGTCTTGATCCCAGCAGGTGTGAATTCAACAGATTTCGGGTCAGCCGCACGTGCTTATTGGACATTCAAAGTCTTTGGTCATGAGGCGGTCTCTATCCTAGATGGCGGCTATGCGAAATGGTCACAAGATTTCCCCAATTTGATTGAGCAGGGCGCCGGTATTGCGCCTTTGGCAGGCAATTTTGTTGCGCGCTTTGATGATGCTGCCTATGCCTCTACAACGGGTGTTCAGTCGGCGCTTGGTAATGATGATGTCTTATTGCTTGATGCGCGTACTGAAGAGCAATTTATTGGCGAAGCAAAACATGGCAAGGCTTTGCAAGCAGGGCATATCCCTGGCGCGGTTTTGCAGAGCCAAGCTGATGCCTATAATGCTGATACTAATCAGCTAAAGAGCGTGGCAGAGCTAACAGCTATCTATGCTGATCATTCAAATGATAAGCCGATTATTAGCTATTGCAACACAGGTCATTGGGCCGCAACAAATTGGTTTGTGCTATCAGAAGTGCTCGGTCATAAAGATGTAAAGCTTTATGATGGCTCAATGGTTGAATGGACAGCGAACAGCAACAATCCACTTGGCACACAGAGCAATATGGATAAGCTGAAAAGCCTGTTTAAATCTGCTATTGGCAGCTAATTTCAAAAGCAAAGAGGCAGAGTATAGACGACGAGCTCGTCTGTGATATCTGCCTCTTTTCGCTCTTATCTATTACTCGTAAGGTCTTATCATGACGTCATCACAAACGATTGAAAGTACAAGTGCAACTACCGCTAAATCCCCACAAAAAGAGTATGGGTTTTTGGCCGCTCTGGTAATGGTATGGCTGATTTTTGCAGGGCTTGTGGCGATGGATACAGGTGTGCATGGCCTTGCGTTATTGGGGCTTGGCACGGCGCTTGGCGGCGTATTTTTATTTGCACAATATGGCTTTGCCTCTGTCTGGCGTCATGCGTTGCAAACAGGTGCGCTTATGGGACTGTCGGGGCATTTCTGGTTGGCGGGGCTATGTGCGCTTGTCTTCCTAGCGGCACCAGTCTTTGGGCTATCAGCACAGCCAACTTTGGCGCCTGTTTCAGTCTCATTATTCATTGGGGCATTTGTCTTTGGCATTGGTATGCAATTGGCCAATGGCTGTGGCTCAGGCGTTTTGTTCAATTTTGGTGCTGGCTCTGGGCGCATGATATTTGCGCTTCCAGCCTTTATCATCGGCTCGGTTATAGGCTCTGTGATGGTGCCCTCTGCGCTTGGTTGGGGCTCATTAGGCCAGATTGCCATTGGCGGTACCTTGCCTGATGGCGTGCGGTGGGTGCTGAATCTAGGCCTGTTATTTGGCGTTAGCCTTATCCTATTCACCATCGCACGAAAGCGCGGAGAGGCCATACCGAAGGGGTTGTTTATCGCTAGCCTCTTCATCGCTCTCTTATGTTGGGCTGTGTTTTTATTATCGGGCCATCCTTGGGGCGTGACTTTTGGCTATACCTTATGGGGCGCAAAATTAGCGCAAGCTATTGGCGTACCTATTTCTGATTTTGCCTTTTGGCAATGGGCAGGGCCAGAGCAGGCATTGCGTTATTCCGTGCTTGCGAACACAAGCTCTGTGATGAATATCGGCATGATTATTGGTGCCGCCTCATTAGCGTGCTGGCACAATGGACTGCGCAAACAAAGCTTTCCCCCGCAATCTCAAATCTGGGCGGCTATCATAGGCGGGCTTATCATGGGCATTGGCGCGCGGCTATCATTTGGCTGTAATATTGGCGCATTTCTAGCAGGCACCGCTTCTGGCAGTTTGCATGGGTGGTTGTGGTTTGTGATGGCACTTGGCGGCAGTTGGGTCGGTATAAAAT
>WTHV01000188.1 GCA_011525265.1 Alphaproteobacteria bacterium
GGATGTCACTATGCGCATTGCGATTACAGGCGGGGCTGGCTATATCGGCTCACACACATTATTAGATGTTCTTGGCGATGGTCATGATGCGCTTGTGATTGATAATTTTTCAAATGCGTCACCAGAGGCGCTTGAGCGTGCAAAAAAACTATCTAATCGCACATTTGATTGTGCCCATGAGAGCGTAACAAATACAGCTGCCCTAACAGACCTTTTCAAGACATTTCGCCCAGACGCTGTAATTCATTTTGCTGGCCTTAAAGCTGTGGGGGAATCAGAAGAAATCCCCCTTACCTATTATCAGGAAAACATCCAAGGCACGATCAGCCTTCTAAGCGCTATGGATAATTGCGGGTGCCAAAATATTATTTTCTCATCTTCTGCCACAGTCTATGGCCTGCCAGATTATTTGCCGTTTGATGAGGCACATAACACGAAGCCGATAAATACTTATGGGCGCACAAAATATTTTGCTGAAGAAATCATCCATGATTGGTCAAAGACAAGCAGCGATAAATCAGCTGTTGTTTTGCGCTATTTTAATCCTGTCGGCGCACATAAATCAGGCATGATGGGCGAAGACCCGTCTGGCATTCCAAATAATTTAGCGCCATTCATTGCCCAAGTGGCTGTTGGACGCCGCGCCGCTTTATCGGTATTTGGCAATGATTATGACACGCCTGATGGTACAGGTGTCCGCGATTATATCCATATATCAGACCTCGCCTCTGGTCATGTGGCCGCCCTTGATTATGTTGCAAGCCATAAGGGCTTTGAGGCCATTAATCTTGGTACAGGCACTGGCTATTCTGTATTGGATATGGTGGCTGCATTTGAAAAAGCATCTGGAAAGAAAATCCCTTTGGATTATAAACCAAGGCGCAAGGGCGACTTATCATCTAGTTACGCAAATGCTGAAAAAGCGCGCCAACTACTTGGCTGGCAGGCGCGCTTTGGCATTGATGAGATGTGCCAAGATACATGGCGGTGGCAATCGCAAAACCCGAAAGGCTATGATAATTAAAGCCTCACCACTTACTTCAACGCAAATATGCGAATATGTGGATAGTCATCATAGACAAGCTGGAAATAATTATCGTCTATTTCACCCAAATGAAACAGCCTATGGAAGCTTGAGCGCGCCAGACGGTCATGCATCAGCAAAACGCGCGTACCCTTATCTGATATATCTGCTAAATGAACCGCATTAAGTGCGTCACGCTGAAGAAGGTTACGTCCTATCAGACCGCCATCTTTGGCTTGCGTGACAGACCGCAAGGCGGCTTGACCATCAATTGTTCCCGCCTGCAAATCAAAATTCAGACCATTGCAAATTGGTTTACCAGGCGTATCAGTTGGCCGACATTTCATTTCTGTATAGTTTAAAACACTGCCTGCGGGATTGCGCTTGGCTTTGATAGGCGCGCCTTGTTTGGTATCCCACATGCCCAATTTTGAGATAGAGCCCATCCAACTGCCCATTTGCTCAGTGAGAACCAGAAATACCGGAGCCTTTTCGGTGATATTCACATCTAATATATGTGCTTCAGCCGCTTCAAATGAGCCACTATTATTTTGTAATTCCTGCAAGCCACCTGAGGCCAGATTATGGAGGATGGCGTAGGTTTCTTTTTGCGTCTCTGCAAGCAATGAGCGTGCCACATAATGTGTCACTGGCGATGTTTGATTGCCGCCATCATGCAAGGTGTTATAGCCATTAAAGAGCAGAGAAGCATAACCATAATCCCACCAGGTTGCGATCACAGCGCCATCGGGCAATTTGCCTTCTGCTTCTGCAAATCCGCGCATAATGTCTTTTGGGAAGGTTGGGTTAGGCACATAGTTTTGCGCCCGTTCCGACCAATAAACAGAGCCCATCAGAACCGCAATCACAACAGCGATTGCGCCCACCTCACCATGACGATAGGCACGCCATTTTTCTGGTATTTTCAGCCAGATGACACGAACAATCATAACGCTTAAAAAAGCAATGCCAAACCAGATCATGGGCGCAGAATAAAAGACCGCACGATTGCCAACCAAGAAATTAGCCAAAGCAAAAACACTTGCAGGCCCATAAACGATTGCCAAAACAGGATGACGGAGTGCAAAGACAGCTAGCCCCACTATGCCAAAAAAACCAAGAGATAATGACGGGGTAATGGAGCTGATAATCCGATCAAAAGGAATAACGCGTAATTCGGTCTGTCTCTTATACAC
>WTHV01000056.1:0-394 GCA_011525265.1 Alphaproteobacteria bacterium
TAGCTGTTTTTCCCGGTGATTACCTTGTAGGAGACCAAGATAGTGTGGTTGTTTTGCCTGCTGCACTTGTCGATGAGTTAGCACAAGAAGCGCATGAGATGACTGTCTTTGAAGATTTTGTCCATGAACAGGTAAGAGAGGGCAAAAGTATCATCGGTTTATACCCCTGTACGTTAGAGGAAAATCGTGTGGCTTTTGAGGCATGGCAAAAAGACAAAAACAAATGATAGGCAGATCATGAAAATTACCGATGCAAAGGTCTTTGTTGGCGGGCCAGGAAAAAATTATGTGACGCTAAAAATTTTCACTGACCAAGGGGTTTATGGCCTTGGTGATGCCACGTTGAATAACAGAGAAACATTACCAGCCATCTATCTAAGAGATTATATAATCC
>WTHV01000056.1:404-2212 GCA_011525265.1 Alphaproteobacteria bacterium
ATATCGCGGCGCTTATTTCAGAAGGGGGCCTATTGCAATGGCTGCCTTTGGCGCGGTCGACATAGCTTTATGGGATATCAAAGCCAAGCTAGCCAATATGCCGCTTTATCAACTATGGGGCGGCAAAAGCAGAGATAGCGCACTGGTTTACGCCCATGCAACAGGCTCTGATCTTGAACAATTAATTGATAATATCGCCTTTTATCAAGAGCAGGGCTATAAGGCTGTGCGTGTGCAATGTGGCATCCCTGATATGAGTACCACAGGATATGGCGTGCGAGACAATGATGATAGTCAATCTGATTTCATAACTGATTTCAATGGGATAAAGCCTAAAGTTGAGGTTTGGAACACAGATCGTTATATGCGGTATATGCCAGATGCCTTGGCAAAAATTCGCGAACATTTTGGTCCTGAATTGAAAATTCTCCATGATGTTCATCATAGGCTCACGCCAAGAGAGGCAGCCGCTTTTGCAAAATCGGTTGAACCTGTTGGATTGTTTTGGCTTGAAGATCCGACACCTGCTGAGGATCAGAATGCGCTGCAATTGCTGCGTCAGCATTCAACCGTCCCCATCGCCATTGGCGAGGTTTTTAATTCGATTTATGAATGCCAGCATCTTATTGAAAAAGAACTGATTGATTTTATCCGTGTTGCAGTCACTTATGCAGGCGGTATCACCCATGTAAAACGCATCGTTGATCTTGCAGGGCTTCACAATGTGCGCACAGGCTTTCATGGTGCCCCAAGCCATAGCCCAATTTCCATGGCCGCCCAAGCGCACCTTAATGCGTGGGCACCTAATTTTGGCATTCAAGAATATCTTGTTCTTGGCACCAAAGAATGTGATGCGCTTTTTCCCTCTCACCATAGGCTAGATAAAGGTTCGTTTTATGTCAGCGATGATGTTGGGCTTGGGGTCGATTTTGATGAAAAAGAAGCTGAAAAATATAGCTATGTGGCTGGCAGTCACCCTGTTGTCAGACTAGAAGATGGCACATTATGGAATTATTAAGCCGCGATTTTAGCTCGAAATGCGTAAATGATTATTATCTGCGAGAGAGCAAACAACAGGATAAGAGTTTAGGAACATTATGGTAAACCAAACAATCAAGGCTGCTTTTTATCGTGGTCATCAAACATTCACGGTTGAACAAAAACCTTATCACGCACCAGCAGCCGACGAGGTGGCTGTTCGCATATCCTATGTAGGTATTTGTGGCACAGATATGCATGTCTATGCTGGCCATATGGATGGGCGCGTTGGGTTTGAACGTGTGATCGGGCATGAGATGTCTGGCATTGTAGATGCGATTGGCGATGATGTAACAGGTTTTTCTGTGGGTCAGAAAGTCGTTGTGCGTCCTCTTGATCATTGTGGCGATTGCCCTGCTTGTCATGCTGGGCATGAACATGTCTGTCATAATCTAAAGTTTTTAGGCCTAGATACAGATGGCGCATTGCAAGATATCTGGAATGTGCCAGCACATACCTTGCACCATCTGCCAGATGACATACGAATGGATCATGCCGCTCTTATTGAGCCCATTGCCGTTGCGTGTCACGATGTAAGGTTATCACGGCTGCAGGCAGGTGAAGATGTGCTGGTAATTGGCGGTGGCCCTATCGGCGTATTAGTGGCCATGGTGGCACGGGATGCTGGCGGCAAAGTAATTATCTCTGAGGTGAATCCTTTCCGTCTTGAAATTGCGCATAAATTGGGATTTGAGACAATCAATCCAGCTGAAGAAGATTTGCAGCAGCACATCAATGCCAAGACAGGGGGAAAGGGCGCTGATGTGGTA
>WTHV01000247.1 GCA_011525265.1 Alphaproteobacteria bacterium
AAGAGACAGGCTAAGACTTCATATTTGCCCCAAGGGCGTTCACCGATTTCCATGATTGTCTTTCTCCATTTTTCGCTAATTTGTGCGATTTTCAGATATGATATCGTTCCATTATGAGCGATCCTTACCGCTATTTAAAATATTTTTTGCATTTTGTCACTTGATTCCGAAAGCGCTTTCGGAATAGCGTTTTAAGACGGGGGTATTGATGCAACGTGTGAGCCTAAAATTTTTAGCCAGAGAGCTTGGCATCGCTGAGGGGACAGTGTCACGTGCACTGAATGATTATCCTGATATCAGCGAAGCAACGCGTCTGCGCGTCAAAGAGGCGGCAGAGCATTATGGCTATAAGGCGAACCAAACAGCACGTCGTCTTGCGACAGGGGTGGCAGAGGCTGTGGCCTATTTGATGCCAGCCAATACAAACGCGCTTTCTGAGCCCTTTGTGTCTCAATTGCTTGAGGGTCTAGCACAATCTCTGGCCAAAAGAGGCTGGGATTTGCTTGTTGTTCAAGCAGCTTCTATCGAAGAAGAAGCTGAGACCATTGCCAAATTATCATCCTCAGGCAAAGTCAGCGGCGTTGTGATCTCTCGTCCCTATAAGCAAGATTCACGCATTGATTTATTGCGCAAATATAAGATGCCTTTCATTGTTCACGGCAGGTCAGTGTTTCATGATGATTATGCATGGTATGATGTCGATAGCCAAAGCGCCTTTATGGATGCGGTTGACCATCTGGTCTCGCTTGGCCATCAGAAAATAGGCTTTGTTGGTGCGCCAACTTATTATCATTTTGCACAAATGCGTCTTGATGGCTATCGCGATGGCCTGAAGCATAATGGCCTTGGCTTTAATGAGAATTTGGTTGAGATTGCAGAATTATCTGATGACGCCGGTGAGCGTGCAGGGGGCAGCTTGCTGCGCTCACAGACACCGCCAACAGCGATTATTTGTGCAACAGACACGCAAGCCATTGGCGTGCTAGCGGCCATTCGTTCGCAAGGGCTTGAGCCTGGCAAAGATGTTAGCGTTATTGGCTATGATGGTCTTGCCTTTGGTAAACATACCAGCCCCCCACTTACAACCATGGCGCAACCACTGGCTCATTCAGGCCGGCAGATTGGCGACATGCTCCTAGCTATTATCGATGGGGGTAACCCTGTTGATTATCAAGAACTCCGAAGCGCAAAACTTGTGCGCCGAATGAGCGATGGTCCTGTTCGACCAGAAAATAAAACACTTCATGAGGAGGAATGAAATGAAGAAACTAACTATGATGGGTGCGAGTTTGCTGCTTTCAGCCACTATGCTTTCATCGGCCATCGCTGATGAAATTACATTGTGGACAATGGAAGAGCAGCCAGACAGAATGGCAGCCCAACAGCAAATCGCTGATGATTTTAACAAAGCAACAGGTCACACAGTGAATGTTGTAGCTGTGACAGAAAAAGACATTGCAACAAGAGCAACTGCGGCATTTGCGGCTGGTGAGCTTCCTGATGTTTTGAACCACACAGTTCAGCACCTATTACCTTTTGCAGAAGCAGGTATCCTTGATGCCGGCGCTGCAACCGACGTGGTTGATGAACTTGGCACAAATACATTTGCACAAGGTCCATTGAACATGGCGAAGTCAGATGGCGAGATTGTATCTGTACCAACTGATGGCTGGACACAGCTTGTTGTGTATCGCTCAGATCTATTTGCTGAAGCTGGTTTGAGTGCGCCTAAGTCATTTGCAGATATCGAAGCAGCGATTGCCGCACTTCACAACCCACCATCAATGTATGGTTTTGTGGCTGCGACAAAGATTGACGAAACATATATGATGCAGTTGATTGAGCATATCTCATTGGCAGCTGGTTACTCACCAGTTAATGCGGATGGCTCTGTGAACGAAGATACAACAGCGCTAAAGACAGTCTTGGAATTCTACAAGACAATCGCTGATGCCTCACCAGATGGCGACCTATATTGGAAGCAAAGCCGTGAGCAGTATCTTGACGGTAAGGCAGCTATGATTATCTGGTCACCATCACTTCTTGATGAGCTAGGTGGTCTGCGTGATTCAGCACCTGTCACAATCAATGATGACCCGACAACAAAAGAATTGGCTTCAAATACAGGTTTCGTAACAGTATTCTCAGGCCCAGGTAACCCATCTGGTGCGGCTTATGCTGATGTACGCTATCTTGGTATTACTGCG
>WTHV01000257.1 GCA_011525265.1 Alphaproteobacteria bacterium
TCACCTTTGCCAGATACACCGCATTATGTGCGATTCACCAATTTCACGCTACCAGAATAACTACTGATGACTGGGCAAATTATCCCTAACCAAATTGATGCAAGGCCAATTCACGATAGAGGGGCGAGTTGGTCAGCAATTCATCATGTGTGCCAGTGGCAATCAGCTTTCCTTCATCAATTAGTAAGATTCTGTCAGCGTCAATGATGGTGGATAAACGATGGGCGATCACAAGGCTAG
Source organism: Alphaproteobacteria bacterium (assembly GCA_011525265.1). Taxonomy (GTDB): domain Bacteria; phylum Pseudomonadota; class Alphaproteobacteria; order Puniceispirillales; family Puniceispirillaceae; genus UBA685. The sequence goes on from WTHV01000257.1 coordinate 241, forward strand.
TGCGACCATGCATTAAATTGGTTAGGGCTTTTTGCACAGCCGCTTCTGAGACAGAATCAAGCGCTGAGGTGGCCTCATCAAGCAAAAGCAAATGCGGATTGCGCAATATCACACGCGCAATAGCAATGCGTTGTTTCTGGCCGCCTGATAATCTGATGCCTTTTTCGCCGACAAAGCTGTTAAAGCCGTCGGGAAGGTTTTCAATAAAGGGTAAGATTTCTGCCTTTTCGGCAGCTTGGCGCACGGCCTCATGGCTTGCATCAGGCATCCCAAAGGCAATATTATCAAAAAGACTTGCCGAAAATAGCGCTGGCTCCTGCGGTACAAGCCCAATAGCATTACGCAATGTTGCCAACCCTAGCTCTTTGCTATCAATGCCATTAAAGCGAATGGTGCCAGTGGTTGGATCATAAAAGCGAAGAAGCAAATGGAACAAGGTCGATTTACCCGCACCACTTGGCCCCACAAGCGCGATACGCTCACCAGGGGCGATTGACAGGCTGATATCATGTAAAGCGGGCACATCAGCCCTTGCCGGGTAGGAAAAGCCGACCCCATCAAGCTGAACCGCAATTTTATCTGGATGAGGCAAAGCTTTTGGCGTAGCAGCTTCTGTAATAATAGTCTCTGACTTGAAGATAGCAGCAATCCTATCTGCCGCCCCTGCCGCACGTTGCAGACCACCTGCTAATTCAGCCAAGCCACCTGTGGCACTAGCAATTAGGAAGCTATAGAAGATAAAGGCAGATAGGTCGCCTGCGGTAATCTTGCCTTGCATCAAATCTTGGCCACCTATCCACAAGATTATGCCAATACCACAAAATACAAGAAATATGACTGTGCCAGATAAAATGCCAAGCAAATGTACACGGCGCAAAGACGCCACGAGAGACTCGTCAACTTTGCGGTCAAATTGCTGCATCTGGGCTTTTTCTTGGCCAAAGGCATGAATGAGACGCATGGAAGAGAGTGATTCTTCTGCTGCAACCGAAACATCCCCTATTTTATCTTGCGCAATACGAGAGGCTTCACGCAAACGCCGTGCCATATAGATAACAGGCGCGACAACGCAAGGGACAACAATCGCCACAACCAGCGACATTTTTGGACTTGCCAGAATCAACAAAACCAAACCGCCAATTAAGATCATCGCATTACGAATAGCCATTGAAAGGCTAGAGGTTAACACCTCTCTCATAACGGTTGTATCTGTGTTGATACGGCTTAATAAATCACCAACCCGCGCGGTTTCAAACCAGCCTGTATGCAAATGCACAAGATGAGAGAAAAGTGCGCGCTTAATATCTGCCACGATTGATTCGCCCACCATATTCACAAGGCTGGCACGCAAATAACTGCCAAAGGCCAAAATAGCCGCAATCAAGCAGGTGCCTAGCACAGCCTTATCTAAAATCGCAGGGTCCCCTGCCCCAAGGCCTTTATCAACCAAATAACCCAAGCCGCGCCCCATAGAGAGCATCGCGCCTGAGACCATAATCAAGGAGAGGCCAGCACCGATAATCTTGCCGCGATAGGCACGCGCATAGGGCAAGAAAAAGCGCACAGATGACAGAGATGCTGTCTGTTTTACAGCCTCATCTTTATCTGAGAGATGCGTTTTATCTGGTGATGCGCTTGTGCGATTCAGCATAGAGAAACTCCTAAAAACACTGTATCATTGCCATAATACAGCCTGACCCTTTGAAGATATAATCACACTAGCTTTCGCTATCAATATGATAAGAGTGTGGCAAATTGACAAAAATCGACCTTAAGGGGGGCAGAAAATCATATCTCTGCCTCACCTTACTACTTGCAAATCATGGCTAACAAGGATATACATCCTCTCACTTATGAATTCGAAGAGTAGTGGTAAGGGCACCTCGCCCCAATATCACTGCCGATTAGGAGAGAGATGATGAAAAAAGATATTCATCCAGAATACCATGAAATCACATTGG
>WTHV01000027.1 GCA_011525265.1 Alphaproteobacteria bacterium
ATTATCAGATGCAGGCATTGATTTTGCTGCCGCCTTTATGGCAACCATCATCGCCACCGTGATTGGCACGCTCATTATGGGGCTTTATGCTGGCTGGCCTGTGGCTGTTGCACCTGGCATGGGGCTAAACGCCTTTTTCACCTATGTGGTGGTATTAGGCAGTGGTTTTACATGGCAACAAGGGCTAACAGCTGTCTTTGTGTCATCTATCCTATTCTTTATCTTTTCGATTTCACGCATTCGCGCATGGTTGCTTGAATCTATCCCAAGCGCCTTGCAGGCAGGCATCACGGCCGGTATTGGCTTATTCCTTGCGATGATCGGCCTTACATCAGCTGGTATCATCATTGCAAACCCTGATACAATTGTAGGGCTTGGCAGCATCTCAAGCCCAGAAGTTTTGCTTGCTTGTGCTGGTCTTATCCTTATTGCAGGTCTTGAATATCGTGGCATTAAGGGCGGCATTTTACTTGGTATTTTGCTTATCTCTGCTATGGGATGGGCAACAGGCTTTGCGTCATTTGCTGGCATTGCAAGCACGCCGCCTGTGGCATCAGCGGCATTTGCGCTTGATTTCAGCGCGGTGACCTCACCTGCCTTTATCTCTATCGTCTTTGTGATGCTGTTTGTTGATTTCTTCGATACCACAGGCACATTATCAGCTATCTCAGAGATTGCAGGCAAACGCCGTCAAGATGGCAGCATTGAAAATCTAAACAAGGCTGTGGTCGCAGATACATCTGCCTCAGTGGTAGGCGCATTGGCAGGCACATCCAATATGACCACCTACCTTGAGAGTGCGACAGGCATTAAAGCAGGGGGTAAAACCGGCCTTACAGCACTCTTTATTGCCTTACTCTTTGCCAGCTGCATATTCTTTGAGCCGCTTTTTGCCTCGATACCGGCATTTGCAACAGCACCTGCCCTAATTTTTGTTGCGGCCAATTTCCTCTCTTCGCTCAAGCGTGTTGAGTGGGATGACCTTAGCCAGAGTGTGCCTGTCATGGTAATTGCGCTTGTGATGCCTGTCTCATTTTCGATTGCCGCAGGTATTGCCTTTGGCTTTATCACCTATGTTGTCATGAAGCTGATTGCAGGCAAAGCCTCAGACATTGCACCACCTTTGTGGGTCATCGTTGCCTTTGCCGCGATTTGGCTTGCTTTGAGCGCATAGAAAAACCATTATCGTCACATCATATCACAACGGCAAATATCACAGTGCTTACCTGATATGATGTGACAAAATACTCATTGACGCGCTATCACGAGCAGTCTAATGCGTTAGTGAGTAACTGTGCTAAGCCGCATCATAATAAGAGTGGCCCTCAAAATCATAGGGTCAAAGAGCTATGACAAAATTCGAGACAAGCCAGCGTGATGACGCCAATCGCCAAGAGCCTATCTTCTCATTTGCGAATGCAGAATTGGGTCCTATCTCTAACGGCTGTATCCGCATAATTGAGCGCCTGACAGGCCAGCGGCTAATTAAGCGTCTTTATCTTGATTATGTTGATGAAAATCGCCCAGATGAATTATTCTGGCAAGATGCGTTAAAGCGCTTGAAAATTCGCCTCAACCTAAAAAAAGAAGATGGCGCCAGCATACCTGAAAAAGGACGCCTCTTAATCATAGCGAACCACCCATTTGGCGTCATTGATGGCGTGGCCTTGTGTGCGATGGTATCTGAGGTGCGCTCTGATTACCGTATTTTAACACACCGCGTGCTACGCCAAGCCCCCTCGGTTATGGATAATATCCTGCCAATTGATTTTGATGAAGATGAGAAGGCCTTGCGCAATAATTTGAAAACGCGCAAAGACGCTGTCACACATCTCAAAGATGGTGGGGCGGTCATCATCTTTCCCGCAGGGGCAATTTCCCTTGCCCCGCGCGTTGTTGATAAGGCGATTGATACGGAATGGAAGAAATTTGTGGCAAAGATGGCCTCGGTGCCTGATACCACTGTGTTGCCTTTTTATTTTGAAGGTAAAAATTCTGTACTGTTTCAAATTGCGCGTCGGATCAGCCAAACACTTGGCTATTCTTTGATGTTTCGTGAAATTAAACGGCGCATGGGCACCATCTTACCCGTCATTATGCGCAAGCCTATTTCATCAGATCAGCTAGCGCAATTTGATGATAGAGGCAAAATGACTGATTATTTAAGACGCGCCACTTATGGCGTGAAAAATGACAGCTAGGCAAATAGCCCACAAAGCCCATCACTATCTAGGCCGTCTCTTTCAATCAGAGATAAAGGTCGGCAGCACGCATAGAACACATCCTCATCATCCGCCTCAGGCACAAGGTCAATAAAAGGCGTGCGCGCCTGATTAGATGATGAGACGCAAGCCCCAAAACCAAGTGATAAGCCATCTAACTCATAGGCAAGACCGTGTGATGCGTGAAACCGCATTGGCGCAAGGGGGATGATAGCAAACAGCGCATCTTCCACCGCTGGCAGGCGTGTACGCCCCTTATGAACAGTGATAACCTCATCATTTGTGACAGCTATGATCTTTGTGACATCATGATATTTCGCCATCACATGGAGATTCGCCATAGCTTGATCAAAGCGCTTACCAAACAGACCAAACCCAACAAGCATTTCTGGTTTTAGATGGTAGAGTGCTTTCTCAAAATCATTGGTATCTTGTTCAGAAATTTTAATTGCTGCGCCATTCTCTGTGCCATAGGAGGCAGGATCAAAACTGTCAAAATCGCCGATAATAATATCAGGTGACAGCCCCTTTTCACGCATCATATGTGCCGCGCCATCAAGGGCAATAAGCGGCCAGTTAGGTGCCATATCATTTAGCAGAGACTGGTTAACCTCCCCCTGCCCTACAATAAGTGCCATCTTCATATTTTGCATAAAACAGGCTTCCCTGATACCTCACAGACCCATAGGGTAGCGTATGTGAGGCAGGCAGGAAAGCCCTTGTTATGACGCCTTTGCCAAGAGAGGATTACTTCTCTCTAAAGGCAACAGCAGTGGCTTTTTGGATAGGAGAGAGGATGTAATCAAGCACCGTTCTCTTTCCGCCAATAATATCCACTGTGACCTGCATACCAGGCACAATATCAGGGACAACATTGGAATTTGGGAAGCCTTTATCACCAATTTCAATCAACGTCTCATAATAAGGTGGCACATTTTGCTCTTCGGTTGTATTGCTCGCAATATGAATAACGCTTCCTTCAAGCGCGCCATAGCGAGACACATCATAGGCAGAAAGCGATATGCGTGCCAATTGACCAAGCACAACATCAGCCACATCTTGCGGCAATAGACGGGCACGAACAACGTGATCAGCATCACGCGGTACAATCTCAGTTAATACCGCTCCTGCTTGTACAACCGCGCCAACTGTTTTGACATGAAGCGCAGAGATAACGCCTGTTTCAGTGGCTCTGATATCCGCATAGCCGACACGCCCTTCAAGGGAGTCTTGACGTGCCATAGCGTGCTCAAGGTGCGTTTGTGCCTCAACCAAATAGGTCGATGCCTCTGCTTTGCGTTGGCTCCTGACAGAGATGATCTCTTTTTCAAGGCCGCCGCGTCGTGCTTCCATAGCTGTCACAGATAGGCGGGCTAATTCAGCCGCCCCTTCTGATTGACGCCATTTGGTTTCAGCTTCAATCAATTTCAATTTCGGCTCATGACCTGCATCAACTAACGGCTTTAGCAAATCATATTCTTGCTTACGAATACGGAACTGCGTCTCAGAGATTTTCACCTCTGCCTTTTTTTCTGCAATATTGCGGTTCAGCTCTTCAATAGATTGTTCTATGACATCAATCTGCTCACGAAACGCGATGGTACGTTGCAAGAATAAATTGGCTTCTTGTGCCACAGCCTCTGGGGCTTGTTGTTGTAATTGGGCTGGAAAGCTTATGCTTTTCGCATCATCAATCTCGGCCTGTAGGCGAATGATCGCTGCTTTGCGAGAGGCAATAGTGACCTCATTTTCAGCATAATCTGCCTGCACATCTGTATCTTCTACGCGGAATAGCACCTCGCCTTTTTCCACTTCTGACCCTAATTCGACAAAGATTTCTTTGATTGAACCAGGCAAGCGGCTTTGAACAATTTGCACATCACTTGGCGGAATAATCGCCCCTTCAGCGCGCACCTGCTCATCAAGCTCTGCGGTACTTGCCCAATAAAAGGCAATCGCGAAAAAGCTGGTGATCATCAAAAAGACAATCTGGCCTTTCAACATTCCGGGCTCTTCGTAGCTTTCAATATCAGGCTCGCTATGATCAACTGGCACAGGCCCAAACATTAAAGGCGCTGGCCCATACCATTTGCGATAGATTTTGCGAAACGGCATGAACAATAATCGAAATGGCAGTAATAAAATGAAAAAGGGTAATTTTATCACAAACCATAGGAATGAGAAAAAGTGCGCGATAATGCCTTTTTTTACCTCTGGCATAGTCTCTTGCGCGTCTCCTTCTACGATTTCTGGGGTTGGTTTTTTAGCCATTTGAGGCTCCTTGTAATTTTTCTAGAACCTTGTCACGCGGCCCGGCCATAACGATTTGGCCTTTTTCCATCACAATGACATGATCAGCCAGCTTCAGCATGGCGCCGCGGTGCGTTACAAACACACAGGTGGTATCAGTTGTGGCAGCTAGCAGACGATCTACCAGCTGAGATTCAGTTGCATTATCCATAGAGGCTGTCGGCTCATCCATGAGCAGAATATTGGGCTTTGCAATCAACGCTCTGGCAATGGCAATTGATTGACGCATACCAGAGGATAATTCTTGCCCACGCTCTGAAAGAGGAAAGTCAAAGCCGCCCGGCAATAGACCGATGAAATTATCAGAGCCTGAAACACGCGCTGCCTCTAGCAATTCTTCATCTGTTGCATCAGGCTTACCCATCAACATATTATCTCTGATTGTGCCAGAGAAAAGGATAGGGTTTTGCAAGACTGTGCCAATATTGCGCCGCACATCTTGCGGGCGGATTTGCCGAATATCAGCATTATCCAATAGCACAACCCCCTTATCAGGTGGATGCAACCCACAAATCAAGCGCAACAGACTTGTCTTGCCAGAGCCAATACGCCCTAAAATAGCAATCTTTTGTCCTGCTTTAATCTCAAGATTAATGTCATGAAGAACGGGATCTGGCTGGTCCTCATAAGAGAAGGTGACATTCTTAAATGAAATATCCCCTGCCATATCAGGACGTTTGACAAAATCAGCTCTTGTTTCTTCTTCTGTTTTAACGCCTAAGACCTCATCAAGGCCGCGGAAGGCTGAACGTGCTTGATTCATGCGACCAAGCAGGCCTGTAATCTGGCCCAAAGGTGCCATCGTACGACCAGAGAGAATCACACAAGCAATCAGCTGACCCATTGATAGGTTGCCAGCGCTGATCAAAAACACACCATAAACAACAATACCAATTTGGCTTGCTTGCTGTCCGAACTGTGCAAAATGAGAGGCAAGCTGGCTTGTCATCTTTGTCTTTGCCGATGTCTTACCTTGCGATAATACAGAGTTCAACCAGCGGTTACGCAGCATAGAATTGCCTTGCGTCATCTTCACAGTCTCAAGCGCGCCAATCATCTCGACCATCACAGCTTGTTTTGATTTACCCTGCATAAGGGATAATTCAGACATACGCTTGATGATGGGTTGTAGGATTAGGCCAAACAAAATGACTAAGGGGACGATGATGGCTGGCACAGCCGCAACCGGCCCACCAATGGCATAGAGCACAACCAAAAACAGCAAGATAAATGGCAGGTCAGCAAAAATCGTAAATGTGGCTGAGCCAATGACTTCTTTGAGCAAGTCAAAATCACGCACTGTTGAGGCTAAAGCCCCTGTGGCTTGACGTCCAAGTGTTGTATCGTGGCGTGAAATTTTATCAAATAATTCCGTTGAAACTTGCCTATCAACTCTCTGAGAGGCTCTATCAATAAAATTGCCACGCACAATCTTCATCGCAAAATCAAAGAAGATCACAACAACAATGATTGAGGTCAATGCAATTAAAGATTCTGTTGCATTATTTGGGATCACACGGTCATAGACAGTCATGATATAAAGTGATGAGGCAAGGGCAAAAACATTGATCAACACAGATGCCATAATCACTTGGAAATAGATAGATTTCGCTTTGAAAACTGGTCCGTAAAACCAATGTTCTTTTAAACTTCTGACAGGTTTTAACATTGGTTCTCTCCTGGGGTAATAGCGAGCAGGTCTGTCAGGCTATTGGCAAGCGCGTGCAGGCGCAAAAGACCATATTCCTGTTGCCATTTGGCTTGTGACAGCTCGATTGTTTTTTCGGTGCGTTCTTGCAATAGCTGGATAATTTGTTGACGCGAAACAAGTGAATTACCAACAAGTGCATTCAAGCTTTGGTAACGCTCATCAATATCTTTGTATTGTTCTTGCAAAGTGATGATCTCAGCCTTGCGCTTTTCAAGGATAATTCTGCCTTGTTCTGTATTGGTTTTGTGATTACGCAATTGCTCATCACGTTGTGAAATCAGCTCTTTGACTTGCCAGCTTTTTTGCTGTTGGCGCGCTTCATTAGCGCCACCATCATATAAAGGCAGGGTAAATTCCAACCGCCCGACAAGTTGATATTCTGACTCAAAATCAGTGACATCAAAGATCGTTGATTCTAGGACAGAATCAACACGCGGGTAGCGTTCATTTTCAATCGCCACCAGATCTTCGCGCTCGCCAATGATACGAGCATCAATCACACGCACATTCAGCCAATCTTGACTGTCAATGACAGTGATATCTTCAGGTCTTTTACGAAGGAAATCTTGCAATAAGGGCAGCGTATCCTCATAGGTTACTTTAAAGCGTGATTGCAATTCGCCATCAACCTCTGCTTTACGACGCTCAGCGCGTTGCAAGGCAATCTCAGCATTAAGAACAGATAATTTTGCCTCGCGCACCTGTGCCAGTCCGATTGATCCTGCTTCACCTTGTGCCTCAATGGCACGCACATGAGGGGCCAATTCATCGAGAGCCTTTGTGCGATGAACAATATCATCCTGCGCTGCCTCAATCTGGATCATGATGCGCAAAATATCTTCGACCACAGCCACAAGACTGGCTTCGTAATTTAGCCGTTCAGCCTGAAGGCGACTTTCTTCACTGCGCACACGCGCCGCGCCAACACCCCAATCATAAAGGCGATAACGGGCGGTCAATTCCATATCATAAATATCATCATAGCTATGGTTATAGCCGCGCAATGAGGATGGAAGGGGATCATTATTATTGGTGCGGAAGTTAGAGGCTATTTGTCGCTCGCCAGAAATA
>WTHV01000115.1:0-5387 GCA_011525265.1 Alphaproteobacteria bacterium
CATCAGCATCTGAGATATTCGCGGCAATCACGATACCATCCCACCATAATGTTGAAGCTGGGATTGAACCACCACCTACGGTTGGGGCAGTTGACATGGTCACCTTACCAACAACCTGTGATTCCTCAGCATTATCCATGGCACCAGCGCGTGAGGCCCACAGGTTGGCCATCGCAATTTTGCCCTGCTGGAACTGCTGCTGAACATATGTTGAATCAGATACCAGATATTCTGGATCCATATAGGCTGTTAGCGCTTTCATCATTTCCAAAGCCGCAACACCATTGGCATTGTTGATTGATGGTGACAAATCGGCGTTAAAGAATGAACCGTCATAGCCCATATACATATTTACGAATTCTTCAGCCAAGTTCCAACCTGACTTATATGTGCCGCCTAGCGGGTAGTCGACAACACCAGCTGCTTTGATTTTCTCAGCTGCTGCAAGAACTTCTTCATATGTCTTTGGCTCAGCAATGCCTAAATCAGCAAAGATATCATTGCGATACATCATGTGCTGAGCGTTAACCATCATAGCAATCGCCATGATCTTGCCATCGATACGAACAAGCTGGTTTGGCTTAAGCTGACCGCCATGCTTTGCAACAAGATCGTCAAGCGGACGGATTGTGCCAGCATCGATCAATGGCACAGCTGTTGAGTTTGCCACACCACCAACGTGATAAAGTGATGGGTTAGCCGCAAAAGCTTCTGGCTGCTTTTTGCGGAATTCTTGATCTAGCTCAGCTTCGACATTGCCACATTCTGCCATTGCAGACGTCACAGCTTTCCAAGCTTCAAAGCCAGCTGATAGTGATTTCACAGTTGATGTATTGTTGAAATCACAAGCTGCAGACGCGCCACCGCTCATAAGCGATAATGCACCTGCAAATAGTGCTGTTTTCAAAATGGTACGCATTTTTTGGTTTCTCCCTCTTCGCCACTTTGTCATTTGCACTCTGGCGACCCTTTTACAGACCAGCCAGAGGCGGTGATAGTCCTGATGAACGTGCCAATCTTAACCTTTGGTCTCGTTATCAAGTCTTGCCCCTGTTTTTGTATCGAACAGGTGGCATAAATCGGCGGGCACGCTGATGCAGATTTCATCTGCTATCTTTGCCCGAAACTCTTTATCTGTCTTAACAGACACAATTCCGCCGCCAACACGCACATTCAACATGGTCGCCTCCCCAAGCAATTCTTGGGTATATAGCGGGGCTTTAATCTCAGCTGATTTTTCTTGTGCGCGGGTTGTGGCACGTGTCACATCTTCGGCACGAAAACCAAGTGTCACAGGCCCATCAGGGCCATTTAAGCCCCCTACGGTCATATTTTCAGTTGTAAATGTACCTGCCTTTAACGTGCCTTCAACAAGGTTCATGGCAGGGCTTCCGATAAAGCCTGCGACAAAAATATTGGCAGGGCGGTCATAAATCTCTGTTGGTGAGCCAACCTGCTGAACCACGCCCTTATTCATAACAACGACACGATCGGCAAGCGTCATGGCCTCGATTTGGTCATGTGTCACATAAATTGTTGTGACTTTTAATTCATGCTGCAAATGTTTGATTTGCGCTCTGGTAGACACACGTAATTTGGCATCAAGATTAGAGAGCGGCTCATCCATCAAAAAGACATTTGGCTCTCTTACGATGGCTCTTGCAAGGGCAACACGCTGGCGCTGACCACCTGATAATTCTGCTGGTTTGCGATGTAAAAATTCGCCAAGCTCCACCATATCAGCAGCGCGGCGTACACGCTCATCATGGCTGGCTGGGTCGATTTTACGCACCTTTAGCGGGAAGCGAATATTCTCATAAACATTCATATTGGGGTACAGGCCATAGGATTGGAACACCATCGCGACATCTCTGTCCTTTGGCTCCAAATCATTAATGACAACATCATCAATGGTAATTTCGCCATCCGTGACGCTTTCAAGGCCGGCAATCATGCGCATGGTGGTTGTCTTGCCACAGCCAGATGGCCCTAGCAGAACAAGGAATTCTTGATCAGCGATTGTTAGGTTGAAATCATCAACCCCAACAAAATCACCCCATCTTTTCGATATATTGCGCAGTTGTATTTCTGACATAGCTCTTTTGTTTCCTTTAAGGAACTGACGTCTAGCGGTTATTTTGCATACCTATTCAAAAATGCTAGACAATTATGTTTTCGCTTGGCAAGATTTTTTTCACCTTTAGAAATTTTTTTCACGAAATTGTTAGAAACGCGAGAGAAACCCATGAATAAAGCCGATGTTAAAGTAGTATATGATGGCCTTCATCAGCTGGTGTCAGTGCCAGATGATGCGCTTGATTCGGTGGCGGCAGAGATTCTGGCAGAAGATGTTATCTATGATGTGGCGCACCCGATTAATCAGCTTGTGGGCCGTGCGGCGGTATTAGACGGGTTTTATCGCCCGCTTCGTGCGGCTTTGCATGCGGCGCGTCGGCGTGATGAGATTTTTATTCAAGCGCCAAATCGTCGTGACTTTGGTGGCGATTGGATAAGTGCGGTTACACATTATGTGGGCAATTTTAAAGCGCCCTTATGTGGTGTGCGCCCGCATGACTCGCTTGTATTTCTGCGTTCTGGTGAATTTTATCAAGTAGCAGATGGCAAGATTACTTTGGCACGCCTTATCCCTGATTTTATTGATTTGATGCGCCAAGCCCGCCGCTTGCCATTAATAGAAGAGCTTGGCACAGAAATTTTATTTCCATCACCTGCGACACATGATGGTGTGATGCCGCAAGAGGGAGATAGTGAGGCGTCTCTTGATGTGGTTGAGGGGATGCTTGGCGATTTGCACGTCTTTGACCCGACCAGTTTTGAATCAAAATCTCAAACAGGTGATAATGGCTATTGGCATGATGATATGATGTGGTATGGCCCGTGCGGTATTGGGTCAAATTATCGCTGGGACGGGTTTGTCAAAGATCACCGCGAAAGCTTTTTGCGCGCTTTTCCTGATCGCAAAGGTGGCAATCATTATTGCCGCATAGGCGAGGGTAATTATGCGGCTGTGTCTGGCTGGCCATCTATGACAATGACACATCAAGGTGATTATCTGGGGCAAAAAGCCACTGGTAGGGCGATGACATTGCGGGTGATGGATTTTCACCGTGTTGCGAATGGCAAGATTATGGAAAATTGGGTTCTGCTTGATTATGGTCAGCTATTTGAACAGATGGGCTATGATATTTTTGCCGCACATCAAGCGATGGATTAGAAATTTAAAGAGTAAGAGGGTGTCATGAAAATTGATGCACATCATCATCTGTGGGATTTAAATGCCGTCCATTACCCGTGGCTTATGGCAAAGGGTGAGGTGCGGTTTTTTGGTGACCCTGCGTCAATTCAACGTGATTATTTGCTTGACGAATTTCTATCAGATGCCAAAGCGCACGGGTTTGAAGCCTCTGTGCATATTCAAGTGGGTGCCCAAGATGGGATGGCAGAGGCGCGCTGGGTTGATACCATTTCTCAAAACACAGATTGGCAGATGCATCAGGTGGCATTTTGCGATCTTGCCTCACCAAATCTGGCACAAGATTTGGCACAATTACAAGCTTTGCCATCTGTGCGAGGTGTGCGCCAAATCATTGGCCGTGCGCCAGGTGAAGATGCGCTAACGGGCACTCAAGAGCTGATTTCATCAAAAGCGTTTGGTGAAGGGCTTGCGATGCTAGAGGCAACAGGTTTGCGCTTTGATTTGCAATTATTGCCCGAATTAATGGTGCCAATGGCAGAGGTGTTATCGCGCGTGCCAAAATTGCCTGTCGCGCTGTGCCATGCGGGCGCGCCCTATGATCGCAGTCAAGAGGGGATTGCACATTGGGCAAAGGCATTGGAAAGCCTATCCTCTCAGCCGCAGATTACAGCAAAATTATCAGGCCTTGGGATGTTTGCTCATGGCTGGCAGGCACAAGATTTTGCGCCTATTACAAGCGTGATGTTATCGCAATTTGGGGCAGAGCGGCTGATGTTTGGGTCTAATTTTCCGGTCTGCTCGTTGACCTCAGATTATGCACGCCTTGTGGCGGCCTATGAGACACTCATCCCATCGCAATTTCATCATCATATCTTTGGCGAGACAGCAGCGGCATTTTACGATTTTTAATCGTCAATCATGCCACGTTCAGTCAATACTTTGCGGGCCACACGGAAACATTCCAATGATTGCGGGACACCGCAATAAATCCCAATGGCATGGATGATGGCTCTGATTTCGTCTTTGGTAACACCATTATTAATGGCACCATTACAATGCAGCTCCCATTCATGCATCTTGCCCAAAGCGCCGATCATTGTGAGGTTCATCATAGAGCGTGTTTTGGCATCAATGGCCTCATCACCCCAGCCAAATCCCCAGCACCATGCCGTCATAGCCTCTTGAAAGGGGCGCGTAAAATCATCTGCGGCGGCAAGGTTTTTTTCAACATATTCCGCCCCTAATGTCGCTTTACGCTGTGAAAGACCTTTTTCAAATAATGTCTCATCCATGATTTTTGCCTCTGTTTATGGTTAAAACTCGTTATCAATTACCGCGCAAAGTGAAACGATAAATTGGCGTAAAAGCAAGTCCGAAAAGAAGCCTTGATGAAATAAATCTTACTGCAACTATCACAGAGTCACCCATTTGAATTTTAACGAAAAGGAGTCGGATATTGACTTGTAAAATAATAGGCCACAGCGCAGGATAATAGGAGATTTATTGTGCCATTTTCGCTGATAAAGAGATAAGCTATGACAGATAAGCCGCTCTATATTGATAATTTGCAATATGTGAATTGGAAGCCACACCATTTCCAAGAAATGGCTGACGGGCAATTATCGGCTGTGCATATCACCATTTGCTATCATGAGAACTTTCGCGAGACCGTCTCAAATTTTGAGACCTTCAATAAATTTTTCGAAGCCTATCCCGATCGGCTTATGCGCGGCCTGACAGGTGATGATGTCAGACAAGCGCATAAAACAGGCAAGACCGCTCTGGTCTTTGGGTTTCAAAATTGTGCGCCTATCGAAGATGATATTGGTCTGATTGAAATTTGCCACCAGCTTGGTGCGCGCTTTATGCAACTATCCTACAACAACCAGTCTTTATTAGCGACGGGGTGCTATGAGGATGAAGACCCCGGCATTACACGCTTTGGCCGCCAAGCGATCAAAGAAATGAACCGTGTTGGCTTGGTCGTGGATATGAGCCATTCAGCTGATAGGTCAACTTTAGAAGCCATAGAGATATCAGAGCGCCCGATTGCGATTACGCACGCGAATCCGTCTTGGTGGCATCCAGCACGCCGTAATAAATCTGACGAGGTACTAAAAGCCCTAACGCAAGCAGGGGGCATGATTGGGTTTTCTATCTATCCTCATCA
>WTHV01000115.1:5487-7294 GCA_011525265.1 Alphaproteobacteria bacterium
TAAAAGCCCTAACGCAAGCAGGGGGCATGATTGGGTTTTCTATCTATCCTCATCACCTCAAAGATGCGAGTGATTGCTCGCTTGACTCATTTTGCGAGATGATTGCCCGTGCCGCAGATGCCTATGGGATTGAGGCGCTTGGGATTGGCTCAGACCTGTGCCAAGATCAGCCAGATTCTGTGGTTGAATGGATGCGCAATGGGCGCTGGTCAAAAGTCATGGATTATGGTGAGGGCTCTGCGGATAATGCAGGTTTCCCGCCACAGCCAGACTGGTTTGAAACAATCAAAGACTTCCCAAATATCGCAAAAGGTCTATCTTCATATGGGTTCAGTGATGATGATGTTGCCGCTGTGATGGGGGGCAATTGGTTGCGGTTCTATGATGAGAATTTTGGCCCTCAAAAGGGTTAAGAGAATGTGAGATAAGATTAGGAGATTTGTGATGGCGCGTACACCAGATATCCAAACATCAGATGTGATGAGCTGTTCGCAAGATAGCACGCTTGTTTTGCGTAGTCCGAGCGATGTGATGCGCCTCGAAGCACTTGGCGCAAGTTTTCCGCACCGCTTATCTTTTAAACGGACACTTATCCGCAAATTGCACGAACAAAAAGCGACTTTGACTATCACAAGCAAAGCGCTTGATGATAATGGGTTTGGCCATATTGTGCTGACAATGCCCTTTTGTGGTCGCACCTATTCGTTAATTGGCTATAGCCGTGCTTTGGCTGATGAGGATAGAACCGACCGTGTGATTGCGACGGCGTGGGATGCTAGTTTCTGTCTATTTGACGGTGTGCCAACAGCTGATGATATTGCCTATCTGTCAAATGAAGTGACCCATCAAGAGGCTGGTATCTATCATGAAAAAGTGATGACATTATCACGGGCGAATAAGTCAGTGCGTCTGTTTTCTCATGTCGTAGATGCGCTATCTGAAGGGCGCCAGCCTAAGCATGATCTCATTGCAAAAATTGGCTATTTGATGCGCACAACAGCTGTCTATGGCAATGGAAAATTCGGCATTGCAGACAGAGATTTTATCAAGGGCTATGACGGGCTTGATGGGCCGTTCCGTGCTGAGATGCTGACCGTTTTTTTGATACGTGAATTTACCTTCCAACTTGTTGATCATTGCGCCGCGATACAAGGCGGGGATAAGGCGGTCTCTTTAGCGCCTGCGATGCGTCGTAATCTTGGCGTTGGCAATTCAACAGGCCTTGGTATGGCGCCGTTTTTGATACATCACCCTAATTTATTCCATAGCTGGATTTTGGTGCGTGAAACAGCCCTAGCACGGTGCCGCCAGATAGAGACATTATCAGTTGAAAGACAGCGGCGTTATCATAGCCTTTATGCACGCATATGTGCGCATCTTGGGCAATGGAAAGTGGATGATGAAGGGTATCAGGTGACCATTGCACAGCTTTGTGAAGACTGGGCAGAATTAGGCACAATATTTGAGCGCCTTATCAGCCATGAATATCCGTTCGATAAATTGATGGTTTGGGCAAGTGAAAAAGGCGATGATATGGCCGCCTTGATGGCCTCTTTTGTGATGGAATATGCCACTGAGGTCACAGACGGGCTTGAAGATTGTATGACACAAGCGCGCGCCCCTGTGATTGAGCCAAAGATGACGCTTGGTCAGGTAAAAGAGCTGATTGCTGAGAATTACCAATGGGCACTCGCGCTTGATCTTGATGCCAAAGAAAGTCGCGCACAATTCTGGTATGTCTCAGAGGAAAAGCTAGAGCCGCGCCTTGGTGATGCTTATAATGCTGTCTCTTATACACATCTCCGAG
>WTHV01000162.1 GCA_011525265.1 Alphaproteobacteria bacterium
GTTGATGATATTCAATTCATGTCAGGCAAAGAATCAATTCAAGAAGAGTTTTTCCATACCCTTAACGCCATTGTTGAAGAAGGCCGTCAGGTGATTCTCTCAGCTGATAAGTCTCCATCTGATTTAAATGGTGTGAAAGAGCGTCTGCGCTCTCGTATGGGCTGGGGTATGGTGGCTGATATTCATCCCTCAAATTACGAATTACGCCTTGGCATTTTGCAATCGCGGCGTGAGGACTGCAAAGTGAATGTGCCTGATGATGTGCTAGAATTCTTGGCGCGGAAAATCACAACCAATATTCGCGAGCTTGAAGGGGCATTGAACCGCTTGATTGCCCATGCCACGTTGGTGGGGCGTACCGTTAGTGTGGATATGGCACGCGAGGTATTGGCTGATTTATTGCGTGCAAGTAATCGCCTTATCTCTATCGAAGATATTCAACGTCATGTCTCTTCGCATTATAATATTAGAGCCAATGATATGTTCTCTAATCGCCGTGCCGCCGCTATTGCACGGCCACGTCAAATTGCAATGTATTTGGCAAAGGATTTGACCTCTTTATCCTATCCTGCGATTGGGCGGTCTTTTGGCGGGCGTGATCATACAACAGTGATGCATGCGGTAAAGAAAATCGAACAGCTTATCGCTGAAGATAACCAGCTATGCGCAGATGTTGATTTATTGCGCGGCCTGCTTGCAGACGGCGTCTAAAAGCCCCTCTTTATAATTGTAACGGCTCGTGCCTTTTCATTTGGCACAGACGGTGAAATTGTGCCAAAATAAGCTATAGTGCGCTTCAAGGGCGAATCGGTGCCAATTGGGGCCTTTTACCAACAAATAACGGTGAGACATATCATGAGATTTACCATCGATAGAATGAGTTTATTGCGTCCTTTAGGTCATGTTAGCTCTGTGGTTGAGCGTCGTAATACGATCCCGATTCTTAATAATATGGTGTTGCGCACACAAGGTGGCACATTGTCTTTAACAGGCACTGATATGGATATGGATATCGTCACTGATGTCACTTGTGCTGTGATGTCTGAAGGGGCAAGCACCGTTAATGCGCATATGCTTAATGATATTGTTCGTAAATTACCTGAAGGCTCAGAAGTCGATATCGAAATGGCTGATGGTCATGCCCAAATCCGTGCGGGGCGTTCATCATTCCGCTTGCCAACCTTGCCTGTTGAAGATTTTCCAGCCATTTCATCTGCTGAATTGCCGCATCAATTCTCTGTCACCGCGGCTGATTTGCGCGATATGATTGATACAACACGCTTTGCTATCTCTACAGAAGAGACACGCTATTATCTCAATGGTATCTATTTCCATAAATCAGCTGGTGATATGTTCTGCGCTGTTGCAACAGATGGCCACCGTCTGGCCCTTAGCCAGATGACTATGCCACAAGGGGCAAATGATATGCCGGCTATTATCCTGCCGCGCAAAGCTGTAGGGGAATTGCGCAAATTGCTTGATGATCAAGAAGGTGATGTTCAAGTCTCACTCTCAGAGACAAGAGCAGAGTTTTCATTTGGCCTTGTCACATTAACATCAAAGCTCATTGATGGCTCATTCCCTGATTACACACGTGTTATTCCGCAAGGTAATGATAAAATCCTATCAATTGATAAAGGGGCATTTGCCGCCGCTGTTGACCGTGTTTCTACTATTTCCTCAGATAAGACACGGTCTGTCAAAATGGTTGTCGATAATGGCATTGTAACACTCTCAGCAAGTAATTCAGATGCCTCTTCAGCAAATGAAGAGATTGAAGTTTCTTATGATGGTGCTTCAATTGAGATTGGCTTTAATGCGCGCTATTTGATGGAAATCACCGCACAAATCCAAGGTGATATCATGCAAATGTCTTTGGCAGATGCGGGCGCACCAAGCTTGATACAAGCACCTGGTGATGATGCCAATGTCTTTGTTTTGATGCCGATGCGTGTCTAAAGAGGCCATTGGTATGTCAGTTGAGGGGTCGGATGAGGCCTCACAGGCAGAACCATCACAACCAAAAGTCACCGTACGCTCTTTGCGTTTAACGCGCTTTCGCAATTATGACAGCCTGCATGTTGATTTGCCTTTGCCTGGCACCACTGATGGGGCACCTGTTATTTTGCATGGGCCAAATGGTGCTGGTAAAACCAATTTGCTTGAGGCGCTTTCCTTATTATCACCTGGTCGTGGCTTGCGGCGTGCGGCACGTGGTGATTTTTTGCATTATACAACGCATCAACCTGATGGCACGTCACAAACACCGCCACCAATATGGGCAATTTCTGCCCATATTGATACAGCCCATGGCCGCCTTCGTGCCGGCACAGGCCTATCAGCTGATAAGCCTGATGGGGCGCGGCTTTTTGCTTTGGATGGTGCGAAATCGACAGCCTCACAGCTAGCCTCTCATTTTGCGATTTCATGGCTGACACCGCAAATGGATGGGTTATTTATTGGCTCACCTTCAGGGCGCAGGCGTTTTGTTGACAGGCTTGTCATTGCCTTTGATCCTGCCCATTCTGCCCGCCTATCGCGTTATGAGAAATGTTACCGTGAACGCCAAAAGCTTATCCAAACAGGGGCTGAAGCAGGGTGGATAGAGGCACTAGAAACACAGCTTGGTGAGATTGGGGTCGCTATTATGGCCGCGCGCGCCTCTCTTGTGCGGATGTTATCAGAGGCAGCCTATCAGGGGGATGAGGCCTTTGGCTTCCCGCGGTTACATATGGCTATGCGCGGTGGTGGGTCAGAATGGCTTGATCATGAGCCTGCCGCAGTTGTTGAGGATAAAATCAAACAAGATGCCGCCCAAAAGCGCGCTCGTGGTGAGGTGACGATGCTAGGCCCGCAAGCACAAGAGCTTGAGACCATCCATCTTGATAAACATCAACCAGCGCACCTAGCCTCCACAGGTGAACAAAAGGCGCTTATGATTGCCGCAATCTTGGCGCATGCCCGCCTGCAACAAAGCCGTCTGGCACGCCCGCCTGTCTTGCTTCTTGATGATGTGGCGGCGCATTTGGATGAAACAAGACGCGCTTGTTTGTTCGCGGCTACAGCGGAATTGCAGGGGCAAGTCTGGTATAGTGGGACAGATAAGCACTCTTTTGCGAAATTGGCACAAATTGGTCAGTTTTTTCATGTCGAAGACGGCAAAATCAGGTAAGATGAAATGGTAATAGCACGTAGCCTCTCATTGGGGGCGTGAAATGGTGTAAAAGTGAGACAAAAACATGACGAATGGCTCAGATACGACTCCTGAAAACCTAGATAATGCTGGGGAAATTGGTGCTGATAACGCTGATTATGGCGCAGATTCTATCAAGGTGCTTCGTGGCCTAGATGCGGTGCGTAAACGCCCTGGTATGTATATTGGGGATACAGATGATGGGTCAGGTTTGCACCATATGGTCTATGAGGTGGTTGATAATGCCATTGATGAGGCGCTTGCCGGTCATTGTGATATTGTCCAGGTCATCTTAAATGCTGATGGGTCTGTTTCTGTCTCAGATAATGGGCGCGGTATTCCGGTGGCTATTCACTCTGAAGAAGGTGTCTCTGCCGCTGAGGTGATTATGACTCAGCTTCATGCTGGCGGTAAATTTGATAATAATTCCTACAAAGTCTCAGGTGGCCTGCATGGGGTGGGTGTGTCTGTTGTGAACGCCCTTTCAAGCTATCTTTTGCTAGAGATTTGCCGTGATGGTGAGCGTCATGAAATGCGCTTTGAACATGGCGAAGCCGTAGAGCGTTTGAAAGTCACAGGCGCCTCTCCTGATTATAGCGGCACAAAGGTGACCTTTATGCCATCTGAAGAGACATTCTCTCAGATTGTGTTTGATTTTACGACTTTGGAACATCGTTTGCGTGAATTGTCATTCCTGAATTCTGGTGTGCGTATTCGCCTTACTGATTTGCGTGGTGCTGAAGAGCGTGTCTCTGAATTCTTCTATGAAGGTGGCCTATTGGCATTTGCTGATTATCTCAATCGTTCACGCACGGCCTTGCATGATCCCATTTACAGCGTGTCTGAGCGTGAAGATATCACGGTTGAATTGGCACTTGGCTGGACTGATAGTTTCCACGAGACTTGTTTTTGTTTCACCAACAATATCCCGCAAAGAGATGGCGGCACGCATTTGGCCGGCTTTAGAGGTGCATTAACACGTATCGTGAACCAATATGCCACTGAAACAGGGATTGCGAAGAAAGAAAAGCTACAGCTATCTGGTGAAGATTGCCGCGAGGGGTTAACAGCGATTGTCTCTGTGAAAGTGCCTGATCCGAAATTCTCATCACAGACCAAAGACAAGCTTGTCTCATCAGAAGTGCGTCCGATTGTGGAATCTGCCGTATCTGATGCGCTTGGCCAATGGTTTGAAGAGCATCCCGCAGAAGCGCGCAAGGTGGTTGCCAAAGCCTTTGAAGCAGCCGCGGCACGCGATGCGGCACGTAAAGCAAGAGAGCTGACACGTCGTAAAGGCGTTATGGATATTGCCAGCTTGCCAGGTAAGCTTGCTGATTGTCAGGAAAAAGACCCTGCCAAATCTGAAGTCTTCCTCGTTGAGGGTGATTCTGCGGGCGGCTCTGCCAAACAAGGGCGTGATAGAGCCAATCAGGCTATCTTGCCCTTGCGTGGTAAGATTTTGAATGTGGAACGCGCGCGTCTTGATAAGATGCTATCATCTGCGGAAATTGGCACACTTATCACAGCGATTGGCGCTGGTGTTGGCAATGCTGATATGGATATTGACAAAGTCCGCTATCATAAAATTGTTATTATGACAGATGCGGATGTGGATGGATCGCATATTCGCACGCTCCTTCTAACCTTCTTCTTCCGTCATATGCGCCCGTTAATTGAAAAGGGCTATCTATATATCGCACAGCCGCCATTGTTCCGTGCCAAAAGAGGCCAGTCGGAAGTGTATTTGAAAGACCAAAAGGCGCTTGATAATTACCTTGTGGATGCGGGCTTAAAAGATGCACGTTTGGCGAATGATGAAGGGCTTCAGCAAGCAGGCAGTGACTTGAAAGAGACAGTTGAGCTTTCCATTACATTATCACGCTTGATTGCCAGCATGGCACGCTCTGAAGGGGCAAAATCAGTGATTGAACAAGCGGCAATTGCGGGTGTGTTAAATGCCGCCATGCTTGATAATAAAGAGGCGGCCGCCTATCTTGCCACCCGTCTTGATGCGCTTGCACCAGAGTTGGAGCGCGGGTGGGAAGGCAGCATTGAAGATACCTCAGACGGCAAACAAATCGTTGTGCGCCGTGTCTTGCGCGGTATTGAAGAGCGTCATGTGATTGATAGCAAAATGGTATCTTTGCCAGAGGCACGCTCATTAGATGGGCATGCGGCACAATTACAAGCGCTATTTGCCAAGCCAGCTTTATTTGAGAATAATACCAAATCTGAAACCCTAACAGGGCCAACGCACCTTGCGGATCATGTCATGAATTTGGGACGCAAAGGCGCACAAGTCGCACGTTATAAGGGTCTTGGTGAGATGAACCCTGAGCAATTATGGGAAACAACACTTGACCCTGATGCCCGTGTATTTTTGCAAGTAAAGGTGACCGAAGAAGAAGAAGCTGATAATGCCTTCTCAACTTTGATGGGTGAAGCTGTCGAAGAAAGACGTGCCTTTATTCAAGAAAATGCCCTCAAAGTATCGCACCTCGATGTGTAAGCCTCGTTAAATTGAAAAAAGGGTAATTATGGCAGGAGATGTAAGACAAGACGCGCCTGCCGCACCCTCACAATGGCATTTGACGTCTCTGCGCAAAGGGCCTTTTGATCCGCAAAACCTTGTAAAGATCAGATGGCTTGCCTTAGTAGGACAGCTGATTGCTTGTGTGATTATTCATTTCGGCTTTGGGTTTCCTTTCCCGTTTGAGGCGGCTCTTGGGGTGATTGTGACCTCAGCTTTTGTGAATTTGGCCATCGATCAACGCAACCGTCATGTTACGCGTGTGCATCCGTTTGAAATCCTAATCGCACTCTCTTTTGATGTATTGCAGTTGGCGGGTCTGATTTATTTAACAGGCGGCTTGCTGAACCCCTTCTTTATCTTATTGCTTGCACCTCTTGTGGTTTCTGCCGCTATTTTGGAATTGCGCGCCACGTTGTTTCTTGTCTTGCTTGTTGTGATTTGTGCGTCATTATTATCTGTCTATCACCTGCCATTGCCGTGGCAGGATAGCACGTTCGAAGTGCCGCAATTATTCTTATTTGGTATTTTGATAGCGCTGATTATCTCAGCGGTATTTATTGCGTTTTATACATGGTATTTGGCGAATAACAGCCGCGAGCTTGCGACCTCTCTTAGCAAGGCACAGCTAAATTTAGCACGTGAGCGTGAGGCGCTTGCACTTGGCAGGCTTGCCACAGCCGCCGCTCATAAGCTTGGTAGTCCTCTAAATACCATCTCCCTTATCAGTCATGATCTGGTGGATGAATTGCAAGAGGATGACCCGCAATTAGAAGATATACAGCTATTAAACCGCGAGGTAGAACGGTGCCGCATTATTTTGCAAGAACTTGATGATGATGCGCATCTGCCGTCTGATAAGATTGCTTTTGCCCTGCCTGCCTCTGAGGTTATCCAGTCGCTGACGCAACGAAAATTAGCCGAAATGACCACCAAAGTGAGCTGGTTTATTGACAATGGACAAGACTTTGACGAGCCTGTGATGCATGGTCGCCCTGAGCTGAAATATGCGCTTGAGACCATTTTAGATAATGCCGATGGCTATGCTATCTCTAAGATTGATTTTGGTTTGGGGTGGGATTCCTCACAATTAACCATCACCATCAGTGATGATGGCCCTGGTTTTAAGCAGTCCATATTGAACCGTTTTGGTCAGCCTTTTAACACATCGCGCAAAGGTAAGGATGGTCATCGGGGGCTTGGTCTGTATCTTGCGATGAGCCTGATTGAGAATTCAGGGGGGCAAATGCAGGTTGGAAATCGGCCAAAAGGTGGCGGGCGAGTTGTTATTTCGATACCGCGTGCCTATATCTAATCCAAGGGCATAAGGCTCTTACCAGATTAGCCTTGCCAAATTAGCCTTGGGAGTGCGATGTAATGAGCGCGCAAAAGCTGTTAATTTTAGATGATGATGCGCCGCTTCGCAAACGGCTTGTGCGTGCTATGGAACAGCGCGGATTTGAGGTTTGTGCCGCAGGCACTGTCGCTGAGGGTGTTGCCCAAGCGACAGCGTTTTTCCCTGATTTTGCCATATTGGATTTGAAGCTAGA
>WTHV01000265.1 GCA_011525265.1 Alphaproteobacteria bacterium
GCACCAGCTGAAATGGCTTCAGCAGGCATGAAAGGCTTCCAGGAATATATGGTTAAGCCTGAGCGCCGTGACGCTATCTTGAAGCGTTTGGAAAAAGCACGCCAGCGTGTTTACAAATAAGCGCTAACCTTACTTGCGGCAGGGGACCTTGTGGCCTCCTGCCCCTT
Source organism: Alphaproteobacteria bacterium (assembly GCA_011525265.1). Lineage (GTDB taxonomy): Bacteria > Pseudomonadota > Alphaproteobacteria > Puniceispirillales > Puniceispirillaceae > UBA685. The sequence continues at coordinate 168 of WTHV01000265.1, forward strand.
TTCTTTTTATCTTTCTTTTACGCAATTATAGAACGCAATCATCAAGATAGGGGTGACAGTCATGGCAAATGCATCATCTTCGCATAATAAGGCTTATGTGCGCCGTTCTAGCTGGTGGAAACGCAATCAACAGCAAGTCACACCATGGTTATTTTTGGCCCCTGGCCTGATTTTTTTCACAATCTATGTGCTTTACCCTATTATCCAATCTCTGATCATTTCCCTTTATGAATGGGATGGCCTATCACCAGCCATTTATATTGGCTTTGCGAATTATGTAGAGCTTGTGGATGATGAGGAATTCTACACAGCCCTATGGAATAATGTGCGGTGGCTGGTCTCTTTCATGCTTGCTGTGCCTATTGGACTTGCCCTTGCGCTATTTTTGAATCAGACCATTTTTGGCATCCGCCTTATTAAGTCTCTCTTCTTCTTTCCTTTTGTGATTTCTCAAGCTGTGATTGGCCTTATCTTCACGTGGTTTTATGAGCCAAATTACGGCATCATCGCGCCATTGTTAAATCTTGTGGGCTGGGATGGCTGGGCAATTTTGGCTGATGAAGATTATGCGACCTATGGCATTATTTTTGCCGGGCTTTATCCGCAAATTGCTTATTGCATGATTTTATATCTGACAGGTTTGAACAATATCTCATCTGACCAAATTGAAGCTGGCAGAATGGATGGTGCAAAGGGCTGGTCGCTCTTTTGGAATATAATTTTGCCGCAATTGCGCCCTGCGACTTTTATCGCGGTCGTTGTGACAATTATCGGGGCGCTTCGCTCATTTGATATGATCGCCATTATGACACAAGGCGGGCCATGGGGATCTACCAATGTGTTGGCCTATTTCATGTTTGAGCAAGCGCTTAGTGAATATGGGTACCGCATGGGCTATGGTTCGGCAATTGCAACAGTGCTTTTTGGCATCATGTTACTCTACATTACATTTTTCATCTGGCGTATGTATCGCGATGAGAAGAGAGGCCTATAGAGATGTTTCCAACGCCAATCGAAAAAGCCTCTCCTGTCTCGCGCATCAGCTATAAGGTCGCTGTGCCTATTGCACTTCTGATTTGGCTTGTCCCTTTGCTTGGGGTCATGATGACTGCCATGCGTGGTGCGGGTGATATAACCTCTGGCAATTTGTGGGGCGTGCCAAGTGAGGTGCTATTTGCCGCCAATATGACAGATGTGTTCACCAATACGCCAATGCTGCAATTCATCTTAAACAGCTTTAAAATCACGATCCCGACTATGCTCGGGGCTGTGGCATTGAGCTGCATGACAGGCTTTGCGCTTGCCTCTTATAAATTCAAAGGTAATTTGCTGTTATTCTTCACCTTCGTGGCAGGTAATTTTATTCCCTTTCAGATTTTGATGATTCCAGTCCGTGATTTAACCTTCCAAATAGGTCTCTATGATACAGTCACAGGCTTGGTATTATTCCATGTTGCCTTCCAAACAGGCTTTTGTACCTTATTCATGCGCAACTTTATCCGCGCCCTGCCCTTTGAGTTAATTGAAGCGGCGCGTATTGATGGGGCAAGCGAGTTTAAGATTTTTTTCAAAGTTGTCTTGCCGCTTATTCGCCCTGCGATAGCCGCGCTATGTGTGCTAATTTTCACCTTTATCTGGAATGATTATTTCTGGGCAACTGTGCTTATTCAAGGCCAACATGCTATGCCAGTTACGGCCGGTTTGAAATCCCTTAACGGACAATGGATTGCTGCCTATCACCTGGTATCTGCCGGTGCGATAGTAGCGGCTATCCCGCCTGTCCTTATGTTCTTTATTATGCAACGTCACTTTATTGCTGGCCTGACTTTGGGTGCCAGTAAAGGGTAATTTTTGAAATGACTAAAATCTCTATTATCGGTGCTGGTAGCACTGTGTTTATGCGCAATATTGTAACCGATATCCTGCTTGAGCCTGTGTTCAATAACTGTGAAATCGCCCTGCAAGATATTGATGAAAAGCGCCTTTCGAC
>WTHV01000071.1 GCA_011525265.1 Alphaproteobacteria bacterium
TGTGGCGATTAATGTAGCTGCCTGATGGTCAAGGCCAACAGCAGACCGCTTGAAGGTTGCCGATTCAGCATCATTAAAGGCATTCCCAAAAGCATTGGCCGTATCTGCTGCCGTCTTTGCGGCTGTAATGGCTTGTTCTGTCTTATAATCAGCAATAGCACGCTCTTTTACGTCTGATAAAAGGCGCGGTGCGGCGTCTGTCTCAGAGACAAGCTGTGAGACAAAAAATGTCGCTTCACCTGTCTCAGCTAAGACAGATATTTCGTCATCTAATAGCTCCCAGCCAACAGCAAGGAAATTGCTGTCAGATGCGATAGCTATAGATGGCGCGTCCCCATCAATTGTTAGGCCGTTAATATCAATAGGCTCAAGGCGTGTGATATCTGTACCAATTTGCGTTGCCGCCTCTTGTAGCCCTGCACCGCTACCGAGGATATCTTCTAATTCATTGGCACGCTCATAGACGGCATCAAGTGCACGTTCTGCACGCAAACGTGCAACAAGCGCCCCTTTGACATCATCAAAGCTTGCCTCGCCACCAGCGGTGATTGTACCCACCTCGATAAGATGGAAGCCAAAGGCTGTCTCAATCGGGCCAACAACGTCGCCTTCATTTGCCGCAAAGGCCGCAGATGATAGGGCAGGGTCAAGAGATGATTCACGCACAACACCAAGATTGATATCATCTTGTGTCCAGTTCAAACGCGCTTTTGCCACAGCTTCAAAGCTATCATTCGCAAGGTCAGCCAATGCTGTCTCAGCCGCGTCTTTTGTATCAAACACCATTTGATTTAAGGCGCGTGTTTCTGGCGTGATAAATTCATCACGACGCAAATCAAATGATTCCTGCGCCTCAGCATCTGTGATTTCAATGTCAGCTTCAAGCATTGCAGGGTCGAGGATGATCGCATCAAATTGACGCAAAATAGGCGCATCATAATTTGCGGCATTCTCTGAATACCAGGCATCTAGCACTGATTGTGATGGTGTCTCAATTGCCGCGGCATCCACATCAAATGACACATAAGAGGCGGTGCGCTCTTCTAGCTGGAAGGCGGCCAATGCTTTGGCGGCATTATAGGGGTAGGTTGCTGTGGCAGCGACGGCGCCCATAATCTGGTCACGCTCCAATGTTTCAGATAGCTTATCAAGATATTCTTGTTCTGATAGGCCAATTTGTCCAAGGGTCTGCAGGAAGCGACCTTCGGTAAATTCGCCAAACTCATCTTGGAACGCACGTTCTTGGCGGATGGCTTGTGTCTGCATGGTGCGTGTAACCGTAAGACCAAGACGTTCTGCTTCAGCAGAGAAGAGCGCTTTACGCGCCAATGAGCCCATAACCTCGTTTAACAAAGGTGTCTGCAAAGCCTCACCAATTGAAAGGCCGGCGCCAAGATTGCGGCGCGCACGGTCAAATTCAATTGCTGCTTCTTGCGTGGTGATGCTTTCATCACCTGCCGTCACAGCTTTATTGCCAGACCCGAAACTCCCAGAAGTGATGTCCCCAATACCCCAAAGGGCAAAACCACCTGCTAGGAATACCAAAAATGCCTTCATAATGGGTGATTTTGCACCCTGCCGCATTGCCTGTAGCATGTCTCTACTTTCTTTAATACGTTCAATCAGGCCGATAATAAGCGGCCCTTTTATAGCTGTTCAAAATAATAGGCCATATTATACAAGCCAAAGACGTGAAAATTCAATGATTAAGGTAGCTATAAAGTTGAAATTTTTCATGATACTGTATGAGCGGACATTTATAAGGCGAAAGCGCGGGGAGATATCGCCATGATTATTGCGGCGAATTGGAAGATGAATTTGCTTGGACATGACGCAAGAGATTTGGCATCAGAATTTCAAAAAATAGCAAAAAATCAATCTGTTAGCGATGTAAAAATCCTGATATTTCCACCTGCCTTATATGCAGATATTGTGAATGATGTCTGTGATGATGAGCGGCTTTCATGGGGTGGTCAAAACACACATATCGCACGCTTTGGGGCGCATACGGGCGATATATCTGCTGAAATGTATCGCTCTGTTGGTGCGCGCTATCAGCTTGTCGGCCATTCTGAGCGACGCGCCGACCATAAAGAATCAGATAGCTATATAGGCGCTCAGCTTCGTGCCGCTCATGAGGCAGGCTTGCATATGGTGCTATGTGTCGGAGAGCAATTAGATCAAAGAGAAGCAGGTGATGCTGAAAAAGTGGTTACAGAACAAATTGCCCGCGCGCTTGATGAGGTAAAAGAGTATCTGCCTGATTTGTGGGATAATCTTATTATTGCCTATGAGCCTGTATGGGCGATTGGCACAGGGCGTGTGGCAGAGCCGCAAGATGTGTTCCAGATGCATAAAGCTATCGCAGATTATTGCACACATAGTCTTGGCGCGCCTCAAAGACCGCAAATCCTCTATGGGGGGTCGGTAAAGGCGTCCAATGCACAAACACTTTTTGCGCTTGATTATGTTGATGGTGCACTTGTCGGCGGGGCGAGCCTTCAGCAAGATGCGTTTAGCGGCATTGTGGCGGCGGCTATTGCGGTGCAAAAGGGGTAGGGTGCCCCCTTTGGATGTTTTTTCATGCCTTGTTATGCTTTTTTTACTTGTCCCAAACATAGAAAATCGGCTATCACTTCGACAAGTTTTATCAAGGTGAAAGTATTATGCAGACCGTTCTGTTGACAATTCATACATTAATCGCGCTCGCTCTTGTTGGGCTTGTACTGCTTCAGCGTAGCGAAGGCGGCGGTCTTGGTATTGGCGGCGGCGGCGGTGCTGGCGGCGGCTTTATGACCGCGCGCGGTACAGCAAACCTTCTTACCAAAGCAACAGCTATCCTTGCCACTTGCTTTTTCTTGACTTCTATCGGTCTTGCTATTCTAGCGGGGGCGGGCTCTCAGACAACATCAATCGTTGATGAAGTTCTGAACACGGCACCTGTGACAGATAGCGCACCAGCAAAGCCTTCAGTTCCTACAGGACAGTAAAATGACGACAAAATCGGCACGAGACATCGACTTCACTTTTCAGGAGCGGTGCCAGTGACTAGATTTATCTTCATAACAGGCGGTGTTGTCTCATCACTTGGCAAAGGTCTTGGTTCTGCGGCGATTGCGGCATTGTTACAAGCGCGCGGCTATTCAGTTCGTTTGCGCAAGCTCGACCCTTATCTGAATGTTGATCCCGGCACCATGTCACCAACACAGCATGGTGAGGTGTTTGTCACAGATGATGGCGCAGAGACTGATTTGGACCTTGGTCATTATGAGCGCTTTACCGGTGTTGGTAACAGGCGCACAGATAATGTGACAACAGGTCGTATTTATTCTGATGTATTGGCAAAAGAGCGTCGCGGCGATTATTTGGGTGCGACAATCCAAGTTATTCCGCACGTCACAGACGCTATCAAAGAATTTGTTCATGCTAATCTTGATGGTGAAGATTTTGTTTTATGCGAAATTGGCGGCACAGTTGGTGATATTGAATCATTGCCGTTCCTTGAGGCTATTCGCCAATTAGGCAATGAGCTTGGCCGTGAGCGAAGCTGTTTTGTACATGTGACGCTGGTACCTTATATCAAGGCGGCAGGTGAGCTTAAGACAAAGCCCACTCAGCATTCCGTAAAAGAATTGCAATCAGTTGGTATTCAGCCAGATATTCTTATGTGTCGCACTGAGCAAGATATGCCAGATGAGCAAAGAGGCAAAATTGGCCTTTTCTGTAATGTGCGTGAAGATGCTGTTATCCTTGCACATGATGTATCAAATATTTACGAAGTGCCGCTTGCCTATCATGCCCAAGGGCTTGATAAGCAGATTTGCCGCCATTTCGGTCTTGATTATGAAGCGCCTGATTTGACGAGATGGCAGGATATTAATCATGCTATCAAAAACCCTGAAGGTGAGGTGAATATCACCATTGTGGGCAAATATGTCTCATTGCAAGATAGCTATAAATCACTGACAGAAGCATTGACACATGGCGGTATCGCCAATCGCCAAAAGGTGAATTTAACATGGCTTGATTCTGAGGTGTTAGAAACAGATGATGATGCGATTGTGGCAAGTCATCTCAGCACGGCTGACGCGATTCTGGTACCTGGCGGCTTTGGTGAGCGTGGATCGCAAGGCAAGATCAGAGCCATTCAATTTGCGCGTGAGAAAAACGTACCTTATCTTGGGATTTGCTTTGGTATGCAGATGGCTGTGCTTGAAACAGCACGCAATCTAGCAGGTTTGAAGGCCGCAAGTTCAACAGAATTTGGCGAAACATCAGAGCCGCTTGTTGGTCTTATGACAGAGTGGAATGTTGGCAATGAGCTGACAACAAGAGATGAAGATGATGATCTTGGCGGCACAATGCGTCTTGGCGCTTATGATTGTGTGCTAGAGCAGGGGTCGCTTGCGCTTGAGAATTATGGCAAAACAGATATATCTGAACGCCACCGCCATCGCTATGAGGTGAATATCAGCTATCGTGAGACGCTTGAGGCGGCAGGGATGAAAATCTCAGGCCTATCGCCAGATGGCAAATTGCCTGAGATTGTTGAGCGTCCTGATCATCCGTTCTTTATCGCTGTGCAATTCCATCCAGAGTTAAAATCGCGCCCATTTGAGCCGCATCCATTATTCTCTGGTTTTGTGAATGCCGCAAAGGAACGCTCACGCCTCGTATAGAGGGTGTGAAGTAACAGAACCATTTTCTTAACTGATGGTTCATGCTAATTGTTGGTTGCTGGTGGGGGCGCTGTTGCGCAATAAAGGGGTAATATTATGTCTAAAAAAGTGACAGACGTAACGGTAGGCAATGTCACATTTGGCCGTCAAGACAAGCTGGCACTTATCGCAGGTCCATGCCAGATTGAAGGTCTTGACCATACATTGCGCCATGCACAAGCCATCATAAAGGCCGCTGAAAAAGCTGGCATGGGCGTGATTTACAAATCATCCTTTGATAAGGCAAACCGCACATCTGCTAACGCTAAGCGCGGTGTTGGGCTTGATGAGGGTGTTGAAATATTGGCACGCGTCAAATCTGAATTTGGCTGTCCTGTCTTAACGGATATTCATAATGAGGCACAATGTGCGCCCGTTGCTGAAGTGGTTGATATTTTGCAAATCCCTGCCTTTTTATGCCGCCAGACTGACTTGCTTCTTGCTGCGGCGGCAACAGGTGCGGTGATTAATGTGAAAAAGGGACAGTTTCTTGCGCCGTGGGATATGACTCATGTGGCGGCAAAGATTGCTGGTGCTGGTAATGAGCGTATTTTGCTGACAGAGCGTGGCACATCTTTTGGCTATAATACGCTTGTGTCTGATATGCGCTCTTTGCCGCAAATGGCTGAGACAGGTTACCCTGTGGTGTTTGATGCAACGCATTCAGTGCAACAACCAGGTGGTCTTGGCGGCGCATCGGGCGGTCAGCGCGAATTTGTCCCCGTTCTTGCGCGTGCGGCTGTGGCTGTTGGTGTGTCTGGTCTGTTTATTGAAACACATGAAGACCCTGATAATGCGCCATCAGACGGTCCAAATATGGTGCCACTTGATCAGCTAGAACCGTTATTATGCCAGCTTAGTGCCATTGCACAAGCGGCACATGGCTAAGTTTGCGTCCTAGACGTTAAAACCTAATCTGACAGCGCCTTTGATAAAGGTGATACATATCTAAAAGGAGTGATTATGTCAGCTATTCTCGATATTCATGCCCGTCAAATTCTTGATTCACGGGGCAACCCAACAGTTGAGGTTGATGTGGTGCTTGAAGATGGTGCGGTTGGTCGTGCCGCAGTACCATCTGGCGCCTCAACAGGTGCTTATGAGGCGGTAGAACGCCGTGATGGTGATAAGGCTGTTTATAATGGCAAAGGTGTCAAAGATGCCGTTGATGCTGTTAATCAAGAGATTTTTGACGCGCTTTCAGGTGCAGATGCGCTTGATCAAGAAGGCCTTGATCGTGACCTGATTGCTCTTGATGGGACAGAAAATAAAGGGCGCCTTGGTGCCAATGCTATTCTTGGCGTCAGCTTGGCAACAGCAAGAGCCGCCGCTGATTCAGTTCAGATGCCGCTATGGCGCTATCTTGGTGGGATCAATGCGCATCAATTGCCAGTGCCAATGATGAATATCCTCAATGGCGGTGCGCACGCGGATAATGCGTTGGATATCCAAGAGTTTATGATCATGCCTGTGGGAGCTGAAACCTTCTCTGACGGGCTTCGTATGGGCACAGAAATCTTTCATCAGCTAAAGAGCTTGCTGTCAGATGCCGGTCTTTCAACAGCTGTTGGTGATGAGGGTGGCTTTGCCCCTGCCATGGGAAGCATGGACGATGCTCTGTCATATGTCGCACGTGCGGTTGAGGCAAAAGGCTATCATCTTGGTGATGATGTTGTCATCGCGCTAGATGCTGCGGCGACAGAATTCTATAAGGATGGTAAATATCACCTAGATGGCGATGGCCGTGTCCTTACGTCAGATGAAATGCAGGGCGTCTGGGCTGATTTGTGCAAAAATTATCCGATTAAATCGATTGAAGACCCGCTTGATGAAGATGATTGGGCTGGCTTTAGCGCGCTAACAGGCAAGGTTGGGGAGTCTGTACAAATTGTTGGTGATGATCTCTATGTCACTAACCCAAGCAGGCTTGCGCGTGGTATTGAAGAGGCGGCAGGTAATGCGATTTTGATTAAAGTTAATCAAATTGGCACATTAACCGAAACCATGCAGGCGATTACAATGGCGCAAAAAGCTGGTTTTGGCGTTATTATCTCACACCGCTCTGGTGAGACAGAAGATAGCTTCATTGCCGATTTGGCTGTGGCAACCAATGCAGGTCAAATCAAAACAGGGGCCTTATCTCGCTCTGATAGATTGGCAAAATACAACCAACTCTTGCGTATTGAAGAAGAGCTTGGGTTGAATGCGGCCTATGGTGGGGCATCTATTTTACGCTAATCTGCGCAGAAAATAATTAAAAATTGATGAAAATAGGCGATTCGTGCGTTATATGCTTGACGCGGCGAATCGCCTTTGATTCAATAGGGGTGAGATCAACCAATAACTGAAAAAATACCGGTGACAATAATACCGGTGACAAAAATATAGGTGATATGATGGCGTCGACTTTTCGAAAAGGGGTAACAATCTCATCTGTTTGT